>NZ_JBHYVB010000143.1:0-30585 GCF_042750115.1 Streptomyces sp. NPDC059455 | reverse complement strand
GTCCCGGGTCCACCCCGCCGCGCCGGGCGTCGGGCCGGGGCCCGGCTCGGCGGGGGACCACTTGGGGCATTGCGTTACGGGCCGCCCTCCGGCATGCTCCGGGGAACGCTTCGGGCGCTCCGCTCCCGTGGCGACCTTCTGGGCAGGTGGTGAATGCCGCCGTACCCTTGGGGGTAAGGGCTTGGAAAGATGAATCCCGGACGGATTTCGACCCCTCGAGACCGCCCCCGAGCTCCAGCGGAGCTCAAGTCCCCCGACAGCCCTCTACCTGAGCCCCCGCCGATCCCTCCGCACGAGGACATCCTTCGCCGAGACACCGATGGCCGGTCACGAAATCCCCGAACCCGCGGACCGCAAGCGGGTCGCCGATCACATGGCGCACCCCGAAGCGGCGGAAGAAACACGTCATTCCTGCGATCCAGCGTTCCAGCACGGTGTTGTGGTGGGATTCGACGGTTCCATGTCGAGCGAGCGTGCCCTCGCCTACGCGATCGGCATGGCCCGGCGCTCAGGCTCCGGGCTGATCATCGTTCATGTGGCCAACCGGCTGCCGACGACGGTCTGGGCGGGCTGTGAGCCGCCGGTCTTCGTCGACGTCCCCGATCACCGCACCGAGGTGCTGGGGCTCGAGCTGGCCTGCGCCGATCATCTCTCCGAGGTGCCCTGGATCCTCGTCGAGCGGGGCGGGGACATCTGCCATGAGCTGGAGGAAGTCGGCCGGGAGTACGCGGCCGACGCCATCGTGGTGGGCTCCACGCACGGGCTGGTGGGGCGGATCTTCGGCTCGGTCGCGGGGCGGCTCGCACGGCGGGCGCAGCGGCCCGTCGTCGTCATCCCCTGAGCGTCCGCCCGGCGTCATCCGCTGAGTGTCGCCCGGCGTGATCCCCTGAGCGTCCGCCCGGCGTGATCCCCTGAGCATCCGCCCAGCGTCATCGGCTGGGCATCCCCTGAGGCGCCCCCGGTCCCGTTCTCGCGGGCCGTCCCGCCCGCCCTCGCGGGCCCTCCTGGCCGCTTCCAGGGCCCTTTCGGCCCTTCTGGGTTCGCTCGAGTTCCTGAGACTCTGGACGCACCGTGCCCGGCGCGCTTCCTCGTCAAGTGAGGTAGTTCAGTCCAAAACCTCTTACGCCGACACGACTTGGCGCGGGGGCCTGGAACCGGACACCCTCAACTCCCCTTGACCGCAGGTGAGATGGCGTCAAGTCCATCTTGACAACGGACAAACCTACCCGTGCGTAGAGGTGGATTGTGCGTTTGTGAGGGGTACAAACCGTTCGATCGTGCTGTCGCGCGGGAAGTGACGGTTCCCGCGCGACGGTCAGCCGCCGGCGTATGAGAGGCGACGTCGGCGAAGGGGAGGCGGCCCCCGCGTGCGTGGTGGCACACGCGGGGGACCGCCGAAGGATCCGCCGAGGTCGCGGGCGGTGCGGGCCTATTCGACCGTCACCGACTTGGCGAGGTTGCGGGGCTTGTCGATGTCCCGGCCGAGCGCCAGCGCCATGTGGTAGGCGAGCAGTTGGAGCGGAATGCCCATCAGGATCGGGTCGAGCTCCACCTCGTTGCGGGGGACCACGATCGTGTGGTCCGCCTTCTCCTGCTCCCGGTGGGCCACGGCCAGGATCCGGCCGCTGCGGGCCTTGATCTCCTCCAGCGTCGCCCGGTTCTTCTCCAGCAGGTCATCGTCCGGCAGGACCGCCACGGTCGGCACCTCGGGCTCGATCAGCGCGAGCGGCCCGTGCTTGAGCTCGGAGGCCGGGTACGCCTCGGCGTGGACGTAGGAGACCTCCTTCAGCTTCAGGGACGCCTCGCGCGCCACCGGGTAGCCGCGGACCCGCCCGATGAACATCATGCTCTTTGCGTTCGCATATTCCGCGGCGAGCTTTTTGATCTCCTCCTCGCCGCGCAGCACCTCCGCGATCTGCTCGGGCAGCTTGCGCAGCCCGGCGATGATCCGCTTGCCGTCGGCGACCGAGAGATCGCGGATCCGGCCCAGGTGCAGGGCGAGCAGCGCGAAGGCGACGGCGGTGTTGGTGAAGCACTTGGTGGAGACGACACACACCTCCGGCCCGGCGTGGACGTACACCCCGCCGTCCGTCTCCCGGGCGATCGCGCTGCCCACGACGTTGACGACGCCCAGCACCCGCGCGCCCTTGCGCTTGAGCTCCTGGACGGCCGCCAGGGTGTCGTAGGTCTCGCCGGACTGGCTGACCGCGATGTAGAGGGTGTCCGGGTCCACCACCGGGTTGCGGTAGCGGAACTCGCTCGCGGGCTCCGCGTCCGCCGGGATCCGGGCCAGCTCCTCGATCAGCTGGGCGCCGATCAGGCCCGTGTGGTACGCCGAACCACAGCCGAGGATCTTGACCCGGCGCACCCCGCGCGCCTCGCGGGCGTCCAGGTTGAGCCCGCCCAGGTGGACGGTGGAGAAGCGGTCGTCGATCCGGCCGCGCAGCACCCGGTCCACGGCGTCGACCTGCTCGTGGATCTCCTTGTGCATATAGGTGTCGTGGCCGCCCATGTCGTACGACTCGGCCTCCCACTCCACCGTGGTGGGGGAGGTGGAGGTGCGGCTGCCCTCGGTGGTGTAGGTGCGGTAGTCGTCGGCCTTGAGAGTGGCCATCTCGCCGTCGTCCAGGGTGACGACCTGGCGGGTGTGGCTGACCAGCGCGGCGACGTCCGAGGCGACGAACATCTCCTTCTCGCCGATGCCGAGCACCACCGGCGAGCCGTTGCGGGCGACGACGATGCGGTCGGGGAAGTCCGCGTGCAGTACGGCGATGCCGTAGGTGCCCTCGACCATCGCGAGCGCGTGGCGGACCTTCTCCTCCAGGGTGGGCGCCTGGGAACGGCCGATGAGGTGGGCGAGCGCCTCGGAGTCGGTGTCGGAGACCAGCTCCACGCCGTCGGCGGCCAGCTTGGCGCGCAGATCGGCGGCGTTGTCGATGATGCCGTTGTGGACGACGGCGACCTTGCCGTCCGCGTCCGGATGCGGATGGGCGTTGATGTCGTTGGGCGCGCCATGAGTGGCCCAGCGGGTGTGGGCGATGCCGGTGGTGCCCGCGAACCGCTTGGGCAGCCTGGCCTCGAGGTCCCGGACCCGGCCCTTGGCCTTGGCGATCTTCAGCCCGGCGCTCTGGGCGCCCTTGGCGGGCTTGCCCTGGATCGCGATGCCCGCGGAGTCATAGCCGCGGTACTCCAGCCGCTGCAGCCCCTCCAGCAGCAGCGGTGCCACATCGCGTTTCCCGATGTATCCGACGATTCCGCACATGGTGTTCAGGCCCTCCCATTGGATCGCTGGTGCATGCTCGTGCTCGTGTCCGGCGGTGGCGGCCGCCGTAGTGGACCGGCGTCGTACCGGCGTGGTCAGCCGTAGACGATGCGGCGCAGCTGGCGCAGCGAGAGTTCGGGCGGGGCCACCGCGCGGTACGGCAGCTCGGCCGTGATCCGCTCGAAGATGTCCGCGTTGGTCAGCCCGCCGGACTGGAGCTCGCGGTGGCGGCGCCGGACGAACTCCTCCGTCGTCTCGTCGAAGTACGCCAGGACGTCCAGCACCACCCGGCCGGCCTCGCCGCGGCTGAGCGGCGTACTGCGGACCAGGTGGTCGATAAGGTCATCGTGGGACATACGGCGGTCGAGCATCCGTAGATACTGCGATGCGGCGCGGTGTTTCGCAACATTCCTGCCCGATATCGGGCAGGGTTGGGTCTCGGTGACGGAAAATCCAGCCTTCGGTGGCGGGGAAGCCGTCCCTCAGGCGCCGGAGAAGCGGCGGAGCACGGCCTGTTTGGCGGTGGTGAACTCCTCCTCGGTGAGGATCCCGCTCTGGTGAAGATCGCCGAGTTCGCGCAGCCGTCGCAGCAGGACGTCGTGATCCACCTCACCCTCGTCGCTCCCGGCGGGCGGGGCGTCCGCGGGCACCGGGTCGGGGGCGGGCGGCTGGGCGGGGAGTGCCTTCGCCGGGGCGCCCGGATGTGGCATCCGTGCCATGACGGCCGCCGCGACCAGCGCCATCAGCGGATCCTTCTTGAACCCGTACAGCACCACGGCATGCGGGTCGTACTTGGGCGCGGCCGTCGCCGTGGCCCTCGCGGTGATGAAGCGGAGGTAGCCGTTCTCCAGTCCGGCGGCCGGGACCCACTCCACCATCTCCAGGTCGGGCAGGAGGATCGTGCGGGGGCCGCCGGACTTCTTCGACTCCTCGGTCTTCCAGTTCCAGTCCAGCCGGACCCGCTCACCGTCGAAGGAGGCCGTGGCGTCGCCCGCCGACGCCGAGATCGGCACCGAGGGGCCGGGCAGCACATAGCGGTCGCAGGGGCCGGGCGGCACCTGCTCCAGGGTCAGGGCCTGGCGGACCTCGTCGACCAGATACTCGGCGAGGTCCTTGCGGTCCGGCTCCACCGAGAGCTGATACGGGTCGGCGGCGTCCGGCAGCTTGCCGCCGGTGGCCTGCAGCAGCGGGTCCGCCCCCTCGCGCAGGCGCAGCCGCAGCCGGCCCGACTTCCGCCCCGGCTCGTAGGCCACCCCGGCCAAGGCCACCAGGGGGACGGTCAGTTCGCCGAGCGCCTGCCGTACGGCCGGCACGCCGCGGTCCCGCCCCGGGACGATCCGGATCGCTTCCCCGTCAAAGCTCCAGGCGCCATCGCGCTGGGTGATTTCCGCCATGCGGTGAATTCTGACAGGCAGGCAGCGACACATTGGTCTACACCTTGACCGCAACTGACCCTCGCGGTACCCAAGATGCCACGTTTCGTTGAAGGGATCCCCTGTGAGACGACGCCGTGCTCGACTTCTGTGTTCCCTGCTGCTGACCGTGGTGGCCGGGGCGGGGACCGCGGCCTCCTCCGCCTCCGCTTCTCCGGCTTCCCCCTGGTCCTCCCGCTCGTCCTCCGCTTCCGCCCAGGACCCCGCCGTGGCCGCCCCGACCCCGCTGGACCGGGTCGTGCCCGCGCCCGCGTCCGTACGGCCCGCGGCGGGCTCGTACGCCATCCGCCCCGACACCCGCGTCCGGGTGTCCGGCTCCGACGGCGCGGCGCGTTCGGCGCGCCGGGTGGGCGACTACCTGGCGCGGGTGCTGCGCCCCTCCACCGGCTTTTCGCTGCCCGTCACCACGCGATCGGGTGACGACGGCATCCGGCTGCGGCTGACGCCCAAGGCGGCCGGGGTGCGGACGCTGGGCGAGGAGGGGTACCGGCTCCAGGTGACCGGCCGCGCGATCACCCTCACCGCACGCGGCTCCGCCGGGCTGTTCCACGGTGTCCAGACGCTGCGGCAGCTGCTGCCCGCGTCCGTCGAGCGCACCACCCGGCAGTCGGGCCCCTGGCGGGTCTCCGGCGGCACCATCACCGATGTGCCGCGCTACGCCTGGCGGGGCGCGATGCTCGATGTCTCCCGGCACTTCTTCGGCGTGGACCAGGTCAAGCGCTATATCGACCAGCTGGCCCTCTACAAGATCAACAAGCTGCATCTGCATCTCTCGGACGACCAGGGGTGGCGGATCGCCATCGACTCCTGGCCGAGGCTGGCCCGGTACGGCGGCTCCACGCAGGTCGGGGGCGGGCCCGGCGGCTACTACACCAAGGACGACTACCGCGAGATCGTGCGCTACGCGGCGAGCCGTGAGCTGACCGTCGTCCCCGAGATCGACATGCCGGGCCACACCAACGCGGCCCTCGCCTCCTACGCGGAGCTCAACTGTGGCGGCGTCGCCCCGCCGCTCTACACCGGTACCGAGGTCGGTTTCAGCTCGCTGTGCGTGCCGAAGGAGGTGACGTACGACTTCGTGGACGACGTCATCCGCGAGCTCGCCGCGCTCACCCCCGGCCCCTACCTCCACATCGGCGGCGACGAGGCCCACTCCACCAGCCATGAGGACTATGTGGCCTTCATGGACCGGGTGCAGCCGGTGGTCGCCAAGTACGGCAAGACGGCGGTCGGCTGGCACCAGCTGACCGGTGCGCACCCCGCGAAGGGCGCGATCGCCCAGTACTGGGGGACGGACGGGAGCGAGAAGGAGGTCGCGGACGCGGCCAAGGCGGGCACCCGGCTGATCCTCTCCCCGGCCAACCGCGCCTATCTGGACATGAAGTACGACGCCAACACGCCCCTGGGGCAGAACTGGGCCGGGTACGTCGAGGCCAAGCAGTCCTACGACTGGGACCCGGGCACGTACATCAAGGACGCCCCGGAATCCTCGGTGCTCGGTGTCGAGGCGCCGCTGTGGTCGGAGACCCTCCAGACCAGCCCGCAGATCGAGTACATGGCCTTCCCCCGCCTCCCCGGCATCGCCGAGCTCGGCTGGTCGCCCGCGAGCACCCACGACTGGGACGAGTACAAGGTGCGGGTGGCCGCACAGGGCCCCCGCTGGGACGCGATGGGCATCGCGTACTACCACTCCCCGCAGATCCCCTGGCCCAACAGCTGAGCCTGTTCCGGGGCCCGCGGCCCGGGGCGGGGCACCGTCGCTGAGGCGGCGCCCCGCCGGGTGGCGCTCAACGCTGCTTGTACGGCTTCAGCTTCGGCTTCGGCTTCGGCTTCGGCGTCAGCTCGCGAAGCCCAGCTCTCGGGCGATCAGCGTGCGCTGGACCTCGCTGGTGCCCTCGCCGATCTCCAGGATCTTGGAGTCCCGCCACATCCGGGCCACCGGATACTCGTTCATGAAGCCGTAGCCACCGTGGATCTGGGTGGCCTCGCGGGCGTTGTCCACCGCGACCTCGGAGGAGTAGAGCTTCGCGATCGCCGCCTCCTTCTTGAACGGCTCGCCGAGCACCAGCCGGGACGCCGCGTCGCGCCAGGCCACCCGGGCCATATGGGCGCGCATCTCCATGTCGGCCAGCTTGAACTGGATCGCCTGGTTGGCGCCGATGGGGCGGCCGAACGCCTCGCGGGTCCTGGCGTACGACACCGACTCGTCCACACAGCCCTGGGCGAGCCCGGTGGCCAGGGCGGAGATCGCGATCCGGCCCTCGTCCAGTATCCGCAGGAACTGGGCGTAGCCCCGGCCCTCCGCGCCCAGCAGATTCGCGGCCGGGACCCGGCAGTCGGCGAAGGACAGCTCGCGGGTGTCCGAGGCGTTCCACCCCACCTTGGAGTAGGGGGCGGCCACGCTGAAGCCGGGGGTGCCGGACGGCACGATGATCGAGGAGATCTCGGGGCGGCCGTCCTCCTTGCGACCGGTCACGGCGGTGACGGTGACCAGCGCGGTGATGTCCGTACCGGAGTTGGTGATGAAGCACTTGGTGCCGTTGATCACCCACTCGCCCGTGGCCTCGTCCAGCCGGGCCGTGGTGCGGGTGGCGCCCGCGTCCGAGCCGCCGCCGGGCTCGGTCAGGCCGAACGCGCCCAGGGTCTCCCCGGAGCAGAGCCCCGGCAGCCAGGTGCGCTTCTGCTCCTCCGTGCCGTAGAGGAAGATCGGCATCGCGCCGAGCGAGACCCCCGCCTCCAGGGTGATCGCCACCGAGGAGTCCACCCGGGCCAGCTCCTCCAAGACGAGGCAGAGCGCGAAGTAGTCCCCGCCCATACCGCCGTACTCCTCCGGGAAGGGCAGGCCGAACAGGCCCATCCGGCCCATCTCGCGGATGATCTCGTAAGGGAACTCATGGTGCTCCCAGTACTCCCCGATCTTGGGGGCGACCACATCATGCGCGAACGCCTCGACGGTGCGGCGCAGTTCCTCGTGTTCGGGGCTGAGTCGGTGGTCGATCGGCATGGCTCAGATCTCCTTCTGGGAGAGGGCGCGGACGGTACGGGACGGGCTGGGCCGGCCCAGATGCCGGGCCATCCACACGCTGGTGGCGGTGAGACGGCCGATGTCGACCCCGGTCTCGATGCCGAGGCCGTCGAGCATCCACACGAGGTCTTCGGTGGCGAGATTGCCGGTGGCGCTCTTGGCGTACGGGCAGCCGCCGAGGCCCCCGGCGGAGGCGTCGACGGTGGTCACGCCGTGCTCGAGCGCGGCGAGGGTGTTGGCGAGCGCCTGGCCATAGGTGTCGTGGAAGTGCACGGCCAGCCGGTCGTCGGCGACGCCCGCCTCGTTGAGCGTGTCCAGCAGCTCCCGCACATGGCCCGGGGTGGCCACGCCGATGGTGTCGCCGAGGCTGATCTCGTCGCATCCCATGTCCAGCAGGCGGCGGCTGACCGAGACGGTCTGGGAGATCGGGACCGGGCCCTCCCACGGGTCGCCGAAGCACATCGACAGATAGCCGCGCACGGCCGCGCCCGCGTCCTTGGCCTTGGTGACGACCGGCTCGAACATCTCCAGCGCGCCGTCCACCGTGCGATTGAGGTTGGCCTTGGCGAAGGACTCCGTGGCGCTGGCGAAGACGGCGATCTCACGCACGCCCAGCGCGAGTGCGCGGTCCAGGCCGCGATCATTGGGCACGAGCACGGGGAGCCGGGCGTCCACGTCGTCGATGAGCGGCATCAGCTCCTCGGCGTCGGCCAGTTGGGGCACCCACTTGGGGTGGACGAAGCTGGTGGCCTCGATGGTGGTGAGGCCGGCCTCGGCGAGCCGGTGGATGAACTCGGCCTTGACGACCGCCGGGACCAGCGCCTTCTCGTTCTGCAACCCGTCCCGGGGGCCCACCTCGTGGATCCGGACCCGGGTGGGCAGCCCGGGGGCGGGGACGGTCATGGGGAGGGTCATCACCGGTCTCCTTCGGGTAAGGTGCGTGTCGTGCGTTGCGAGAACCAAGCGCGCACAACGTGCTGAGCGAGAACCAAGCCAGCGCAATCCAATGCTTTCGGGCAACCGGGTAGGTTCCGTCCCGGCTGGTGCTGAGGGAGTAAGACCTTGCCGGTCGCTGACCTGCGGGGCTTCCTGAGCCAGGAATCCCCTTGCTTCAGCTAGGGGAGGGTTCAATCACGCTCCTCGCTCTCGTGCGTGCGGGGTGACCACCGCCAGCAGTTGGTCCATGGCGACCGTGCTGCCGGGGGTCACCTCGAGCTCGGTGACGGTGCCGTCGTGCGGGGCGGAGATGAGGTGCTCCATCTTCATCGCCTCGACCACCAGCAGGCCCTGACCCGTGGTGACCTCGTCGCCGACGGCCGCCTTCACGACGGTGACGGTGCCGGGCATGGGCGCGGTCAGCTCCCCGGCATGCGCCGCGGCGGCCCCGCCGCGCAGCGCTTCCTCCACGGGGTCGTGCCCGACCACGCGCCAGGCGTCCCCGTCCCGCCCCAGCCAGTGATTCGCGCCGTGCGCGGCATGCCGGAAGCGGTGGGTGACCCCGCCGAGATCCAGCAACACGGAGCCTTGGTCGAGGGCGATGAGCCGCGCCCGCACGGCCGCGCCCGGGGCGGCCGCCGTGGCCCCGGCGCCGCCCACTGCCGTGGCCGCCCCCGGGTCCGCCGCCGGGTGCCGGGCGTCGGTCCCGGCCGCCTGAGGCGGTGGGGAGGTGTGGCCTGTCGCGCCCGCGGTGGCCGCCCCCGGGGTCTCTTCGCCTGCCCCGGCACTCGGAAGCCGCTCGCCCGCGCCCGCGCCCGTGGCGGTGTCGCCGGTGCCAGGTGCCACGCCCGGCGCGCCCGCGCGGGCCGACACGGCGGCCATGTCCGCCGCGCCTGCGGTGCGCGGCTCGCCCGTCGCCGCGCGCGCCCCGCCGGGTCGGTGGTCCGCTGCCGCGTGGCGGGCAGCGGCATCCGGCCCGCTCGCCCCCGCCTTCGGGGTGCGCGCACTAGCGCCCGTGGCGGTGCCGCCGGTGCCGGTCCGGGGGGCCGGTGCCGCTGTGTCGCCTTCGCCCGCCCCCGGGGGCCGGGGTGCGTCAGCCGCCGGACCCTGGGGTTCGCCGGGCCGGTCCGCGGCGGGCGACCGCCCGGCGGTGGTCCCGGCCGTCGCCGGGGCGCTGCCCTCGGGGTGCTCGATGCGGAGCTCCGCGTCGTGGGCGCGGCCGCGTACGCGGACCGTCACCGGGGGGTGGCCCGCCACGCGGAGGCGGTGGACCGTCCAGGCGGGTGCGCCGCCGAGGCGCCAGCCGGTGGGGACGGAGAACGGGTCGACCCAGCCCCCGGTGGCCACGCTCGCCGGAGCGGCGGAGCCGCCACGCGGAGCGGTGGGCTCCAGGGCCGTCTGGCGCAGCAGGGCCGCCGTCGCGTAGACCTCCTCCGGTATGGCGGCCGGGATCAGCTGGGCCGCCGCGCGGTCGACCAGGCCCGTGTCGAGCTCGCCCGAGGCGACCGCGGGGTGGGCGGCCAGACGGCGCAGAAAGCCGGTGTTGGTGTCCACGCCGAGGACGGTCAGGGAGCCGAGGGCGGCACGCAGCCTGCGCAGGGCGGTGGGGCGGTCGGGGCCGTGGGCGATGACCTTGGCGAGCATCGGGTCGTAGACCGTGCCGACCTCGGTGCCCCGGCTCAGCCCGGAGTCGACCCGCACCCCCTCGCCCTCCGGCTCGTCCAGCGCCAGCACGGTCCCGGCCGAGGGCAGGAAGTCCACCCGGCCGTCGGCCGCCGCGCGGCCGGTCTCGGCGCAGATACGGGCCTCCACGGCATGGCCCGCGAAGGCGATGTCGTCCTGCCCGAACGGCAGCGGCTCGCCCGCGGCGACGCGCAGCTGCCACTCCACCAGGTCCAGACCGGGCCGCCCGCCGACCGACACCGTCAGCTCGGTGACCGGGTGCTCCACCTGGAGCCGGGTGTTCATCTCCATGAAGCAGTACGCCGACGGATCGTCGCCCGGCACGATGAACTCGACCGTGCCCGCGCCCACATAGCCGCACGACCGGGCCGCCGCCACCGCGGCCTCGCCCATCCGCGCCCGGGTGGCCTCGTCCAGCAGCGGGCTGGGCGCCTCCTCGATGATCTTCTGATGGCGGCGCTGCAGCGAGCACTCGCGCTCCCCGAGGTGGACCACGTGCCCCTGACCGTCCGCCAGCACCTGGATCTCGATGTGCCGGGGCCGGTCGATCCAGCGCTCCACCAGCAGCGTGTCATCGCCGAAGGCGCCGCGCGCCTCCCGCCGGGCGGCGGCGATCTCATCGCCGAGCAGCGCCTCGTCGCGGACCAGCCGCATACCCTTGCCGCCGCCGCCCGCCGAGGGCTTCAGCAGCACCGGCATCCCGATCTCCCGGGCGGCGGCGGTGAGCTGCTCGTCCGTCAGCCCGCTGCCCGAGGAGCCCGGCACCACCGGCACCCCGGCCGCGCGCACGGTCTCCTTGGCGCGGATCTTGTCGCCCATCAGCTCGATGGCCCCGGCGGGCGGCCCGATGAAGGCGAGCCCGGCGTCGGCGCAGGCACGGGCGAACGCCCCGTTCTCCGCGAGGAAGCCATAGCCGGGGTGGACGGCCTGGGCGCCGGTGCGCGCCGCGGCCTCCAGCAGCCGCTCGATGGACAGATAGCTCTCCGCGGCGGGGGCGGGGCCGATCCGCACCGCCGTGTCCGCCTCGCGCACATGGCGGGCGTCCGCGTCGGCGTCGCTGTAGACGGCGACCGAGCGCACCCCCAGCCGCCGCAGGGTGCGGATGACGCGCACGGCGATCTCACCGCGGTTGGCCACCAGGACGGTGTCGAACATCGCGGGCGACGGGCCGGTCGCCTTCGTGGCACTCATCGGGTGCATCCCCCTCACATCCGGAAGACGCCGTAGCCGGGCGCCGCGGGCTCGGTGGCCGTACGGCCGGGCAGCGGTGCGTTGGCGCAGGCCGTAAGGGCGAGGCCGAGCACCGTGCGGGTCTCCAGGGGGTCGATCACACCGTCGTCCCACAGCCGGGCGGTGGCGTAATAGGCGTTTCCCTGTGCCTCGTACTGCTCGCGGACCGGGGCCCGGAACGCCTCCTCTTCCTCGGCGCTCCACTCCTCCCCGCGCGCCTCCATCTGGTCGCGCTTGACGGTGGCGAGCACCGAGGCGGCCTGCTCACCGCCCATCACCGAGATCTTGGCGTTGGGCCACATCCACAGGAAGCGCGGCGAATAGGCCCGGCCGCACATCGAGTAGTTGCCCGCGCCGTAGGAGCCGCCGATGACGACCGTGAGCTTGGGGACGCGGGTGCAGGCCACTGCGGTGACCATCTTGGCGCCGTGCTTGGCGATACCGCCCGCCTCATAGCTGCGGCCCACCATGAACCCCGAGATGTTCTGCAGGAAGACCAGGGGGATGCCGCGCTGGTCGCACAGCTCGATGAAATGGGCGCCCTTCTGGGCCGATTCGGAGAACAGGATGCCGTTGTTGGCGACGATGCCCACCGGGTGGCCCATGATCCGGGCGAAGCCCGTGACCAGGGTGGTGCCGAACTCGGCCTTGAACTCGGCGAACCGCGAGCCGTCCACCACTCGCGCGATGACCTCCCGCACGTCGTACGGCGTGCGCGAGTCGACCGGAACCGCCCCGTAGAGCCCCGCCGGGTCCACCGCGGGCTCCTCGGAGGGTTCCAGCGGCCACGGCGGCGACCCCTGCCGCATCGGGGACGGCGGCAGGGTGGCGACGATGGAGCGGACGATCCGCAGCGCGTGGGGGTCGTCCTCGGCCAGGTGGTCGGTCACGCCCGAGACCCGGGAGTGGACCTCGCCGCCGCCCAGCTCCTCCGCCGAGACCACCTCACCGGTGGCCGCCTTCACCAGCGGCGGCCCGCCCAGGAAGATCGTGCCCTGCCCGCGCACGATCACGGCCTCGTCGCTCATCGCCGGGACATACGCCCCGCCCGCCGTGCAGGACCCCATCACGGCCGCGACCTGCGGAATTCCGGAGCCGGACAGCCGCGCCTGGTTGTAGAAGATCCGCCCGAAGTGGTCGCGGTCCGGGAAGACCTCGTCCTGCATGGGGAGGAAGGCACCGCCGGAGTCGACCAGATAGACGCACGGCAGATGGTTCTCCAGCGCGACCTCCTGGGCGCGCAGATGCTTCTTCACCGTCATCGGGTAGTACGTGCCGCCCTTGACCGTGGCGTCATTGGCGACCACGACCACCTCGCGGCCCGACACCCGCCCGATCCCGGCGATCACCCCCGCCGCCGGGGCCTGGCCCTCGTACATCCCCTCGGCCGCGAGCGGTGCCAGCTCCAGGAACGGGGAGCCCGGATCCAGCAGTGTGTCCACCCGGTCGCGCGGCAGCAGCTTGCCGCGCGCGGTGTGTCGCGCCCGCGCCTTCTCCCCGCCGCCCAGCCGCGCCACGGCCAGCCTCTCGCGCAGCCGCGCGGCCAGCTCGCGATGCCCGGCCTCATTGGCCTTCCAGGCCTCGGACCCCGGGTCGGCGCCGCTGTGCAGCGCCGGTGCCTGCTCCATGGCTACGAGCCCCCTCGCTCGGTCCCGCTCGGTACCGTTAGTGAACGTTAACTACTCCCCACCAGGTTAACGACCACTAACCCCGCTGTCTAGAATTGAGGCCATGAGCACGCAAGCACCCGCCCCGAGCCGCCGTGAGCAGATCCTCAAGGAGGCCGCCCGCCTCTTCGCCGAGCGCGGCTTCCACGGCGTCGGCGTCGATGAGATAGGCGCCGCGGTCGGTATCAGCGGCCCCGGTCTCTACCGCCACTTCCCCGGCAAGGAGGCGATGCTGGCCGAGCTGCTCGTCGGGATCAGCGGCCGGCTGCTGACGGGCGGCAAGCTGCGGGCCGCGGAGGGGGAGGGGGCCGGGCGCGCCCCCGCGGAGGTGCTGGATTCGCTGATCGAGGGGCATATCGACTTCGCCCTCGACGACCGCCCGCTGATCATCCTCCACGACCGTGAGCTCGACCGGCTCCGGGACACCGACCGCAAGCTGGTGCGCTCCCTCCAGCGGCAGTACGTGGAGCTGTGGGTCGAGGTGGTGCGGAAGGTCTACCCCCGGCTCGCCGAGGCCGAGGCCCGCGCGTGTGTCCACGCCGTCTTCGGGCTGCTCAACTCCACGCCCCACCTCGGCCGGCCCGGAGCCCTCCCGGGGCGCGCGGCCACCGCCGCCCTGCTGCACCGCCTGGCCCTGGGTGCCTTCGACGGCGCCCATGGTGCGGACGGCGCGGCGAGTGAGCCGAAGGGGCCGGTGAACCGGGCCCTGTAAGGCTGGACAGGCTGGGTAACTCGCGGGTAGCTTTCACTGAGCAAGCGCTTAGGCGAGTGCTGCCAAGCCATCAATTGAGGAATCACGACGGCGGCCGGGCGGATCCGCGAGAAGCGGCGGCGGCTTAGCCGCAAGGAGGGCCGCGCCAATATGCGCCGTACGGTGTTCAACGAGGACCACGAGGCGTTCCGGGAGACCATCCGCGACTTCATCGCGGCCGAGGTCGTGCCGTACTACGACGAGTGGCGGGAGGCCGGTCAGGCCCCGCGCGAGTTCTACAAGAAGCTCGGTGAGCTCGGTGTCTTCGGCATCGAGGTGCCCGAGGAGTACGGCGGGGCCGGCGAGACCAGCTTCAAGTTCAACGCCGTGATCACCGAGGAGACCGCCCGCGCCGGGGTCAGCTTCGGCGGCAGCAGCGTCCACACCGCGCTGTGCCTGCCGTACATCATGAAGTACGCCAACGAGGAGCAGAAGCGGCGCTGGCTGCCCTCCTTCGTCTCCGGCGATCTGATGACCGCCATCGCCATGACCGAGCCCGGCACCGGCTCCGACCTGGCGGGCATGAAGACCACCGCCAAGCTCTCCGAGGACGGCACCCACTACGTCCTCAACGGCGCCAAGACCTTCATCACCGGCGGCGTCCTGGCCGACCGGGTGCTGGTCTGCGCCCGCACCGCCCCGCCCACCCCCGATGACCGCCGCGGCGGCATATCCATCCTCGTGGTGGACACCAAGAGCGAGGGCTACGCGGTCGGCCGCAAGCTGGAGAAGCTGGGCCTGAAGACCTCCGACACCGCCGAGCTCTCCTTCACCGACGTCAAGGTGCCGGTGGCGGACCTGCTGGGCGAGGAGGGCAAGGCGTTCGGCTACCTCGCCCACAATCTGCCGCAGGAGCGCCTGGGGATCGCCGTCGGGGCGTACGCACAGGCCGCGGCCGCCGTACGGTTCGCCACCGAGTACGTCCGGGACCGCACCGTCTTCGGCCAGCCGGTGGCGTCGTTCCAGAACACCAAGTTCGTGCTCGCCGACTGCAAGTCCGAGGTGGACGCGATGCAGGCGGTCGTGGACCGAGCCCTGGACGCGCACGACGCCGGTGAGTTGACCGCCGCCGACGCCGCCTCCGCCAAGCTCTTCACCACCGAGCGCGCCGCCGTCGTCATCGACCGGTGCCTGCAGCTCCACGGCGGCTACGGCTACATGATGGAGTACCCCATCGCCCGGCTGTACGCGGACACCCGCGTCAACCGGATCTACGGCGGCACCAGCGAGGTCATGCGGTCCATCGTCGCCAAGTCGATGGGGCTGTGACGGCCGTCATGACCAGCGGCAACAGGACCGCAATCCGGGTCTGCAAGACTGCTTAAATCATGAATGACGCACTTCAGGGCCTTCTCGATCTGCTCGACCTCGAGCAGATCGAGAAGGACATCTTCCGCGGCACCAGCGACGCCGCACCCCTCGTACCGCGGGTCTTCGGCGGTCAGGTCGCGGCCCAGGCCCTGGTCGCCGCGGGCCGCACCGTGCCCGCTGACCGCTCGGCGCATTCGCTGCACGCGTACTTCCTGCGGCCCGGCGATCCCGGGGCGCCCATCGTCTACACCGTCGACCGGATCCGGGACGGCCACTCCTTCACCACCCGCCGGGTGGTCGCCGTCCAGCACGGGCAGCCGATCTTCCATCTCTCGGCCTCCTTCCAGCTGCACGAGGACGGCCTCGAGCACCAGGAGCGGATGCCGGACGTCCCCGACCCGCTCTCCCTGCCCACCGCCGAGGAGCTGCTGCCCCGCTACGAGCACCTCTTCATCGGCCCCGGGGTGACCGAGCGGATGCTCCAGGCGCGCGCCGCGATCGATGTGCGGTACGTGGACGAGCCGCCCTTCGGCAGCGTCGGACGGCCGCGCGAGCCCAAGTCGCAGGTTTGGTTCCGGATCAACGGCAAACTGGACGGTGCCGCCGACCACCCCCTGCTCCACGTCTGCCTGGCGACCTATGTCTCCGACATGACGCTGCTGGACTCCATCCTGCTCGCCCATGGGCGCGGCGGCTGGGCGGTCGGCGACATCGTCGGCGCCAGCCTGGATCACGCCATGTGGTTCCACCGGCCGTTCCGGGTGGACGACTGGCTGCTGTACGACCAGGAGAGCCCCTCCGCGTCCGGCGGACGCGGGCTCGCCAAGGGCCGCATCTTCACCGCCGACGGGCGGCTGGCCGTCTCCGTGATCCAGGAAGGGGTCATGCGGGTGCCGCGCGAGAAGAAGTGAGCGCGGCGGGCGGTGACCCGGAGCCGTTGGAAACCGGGCCGTCCGAAACCGGGCGGTCGGAAACCGAGCCCTCAGGGCCAGGCCGTCAGAACTGGGCCGTCAGCCCCGCCGCGTCCAGCAGATACGCCGTCATCGCGTCGTAGAACCTCGGGTTGGTGACGTGGTCGTCCAGCGGGACCACCGCCGACAGCGTGCCCTCGGACTCGCCGAGGAAGAGCGCCGGGTCGTTGCAGTCCGCGTAGCCCACCGCGTCGATGCCCCGCTGCCCCGCGCATCCCGCCCAGCCGTGGTCGGCGACCACCAGATCGGGCAGCGGCCGCCCCTCGTGGGCCAGCCCGTCGAGGATCGCCGCCATGGGCGCGGGGGAGTGGGTGTGCCACAGCGTGGCGCCCCGCTCCAGCATCGCCACATCGCAGAACTGGAAGACGTACCCCTCGTCCGCCTGCAGTCCGCCCGGGATCTCCACGATCTCGCACCCGGCGGCCCGCAGCGCCGCCGCCGTGGCCCGGTGGACCTCCAGCAGCCCGCCCGGGTGCCCGGTGGCGAACAGCACCCGCTCGTTCGCCTCCGCCGCCTTCCGCAGCACCGACGCCATCCGGTCCAGCGCGCCGACCGTCAGCTCGGGGTCGATGGTGTCCTGCCCCGAGCGGTGCTGCGGGTCGTCCACCACGCCGCAGCGCTCGGCCATGACCGCCAGCACGTCCTGCTCATCGGTCCAGCGGTCGCCCAGTTCCAGGCCCAGCCAGTAGTGGCGGTCGCCGTTCGCGAGCTTGCGGTAGTGGGAGAGGTTGTTCTCACGAGGGGTGGCGACATCGCCCGCGATGCGCGTACGGACGAGATGGTCGATCAGTTCGGCACGGCTGGGCACGGCCCTGGGTATCGGCATGTGGCCCATTGTCGCCTCTCCGACGAGGGAATGGGGACATCCACCGCCGGTCGGGCGTGACACGATCATGGCGAAATGCCGGATGTCCGCCCGGACAGCGGCCGCCCGGGCCCCGCACCGGGCCTACCGGACCCCGCACCGGGTCTACCGGCGGGGCCGACGGCTCCTGGCGGGGCGACGGGCGGCCCGGCCCGCACGGTGTGGCTGCGGCGGCACGGGCGCGCTGATGGTCACGGGAACACCGGAGGGATCCTGCGCTCCGGTGATACGGGTGAGTTCGGGGTCGGCGGAGTGGACCCGGGCGGTCCGGGGGGTGATGCCCGCGTCGGCCATGAGCCGGACCATGGCCCGGCGCTGATCCGGAGTGACCAGCGTGATGACGCTGCCGGATCCGCCCGCACGGGCGGTACGGCCACCACGGTGCAGATAGTCCTTGTGGTCCGCGGGCGGGTCGACATTGACGACGAGATCGAGATCGTCCACATGAATGCCCCGGGCGGCGACGTTCGTGGCCACCAGCACGGTGACATGACCGGACTTGAAGTGGTCCAGGGTCCGGGTGCGCTGCGGCTGGGACTTGCCGCCGTGCAGCGCGGCCGCCCGTACGCCGCTGGTCAGCAGATGCCGGGTCAGCCGGTCGACGGCGCGCTTGGTGTCCAGGAACAGGATGACGCGGCCGTCCCTGGCGGCGACCCGGGTGACGACGGAGCGCTTGTCGGTGTCCGCGATGTGCAGCACATGGTGCTCCATCGTGGTGACGGCGCCGGCGGACGGGTCGAGCGAGTGCACGGCCGGGTCGTGGAGGAACTGGCGCACCAGCAGGCCGATGTTGTGGTCGAGGGTCGCGGAGAACAGCAGGCGCTGGCCGTCGGCCGGGACCAGCCGCAGCAGCCGGGTCACCTGGGGCAGGAAGCCCATGTCGGCCATTTGGTCGGCCTCGTCGAGGACCGTGGTGCGCACCTGGTCCAGCCGGCAGTCGCCGCGTTCGATCAGGTCCTGGAGGCGCCCCGGGGTCGCGATGACCACCTCCGCGCCGCGGCGCAGGGCCTCGGACTGGCGGTTGATCGACATTCCGCCGACCACGGTGGCCGGACGCAGCCGCAGCCGCCGGGCATAGGGGGTGAGCGCCTCGGTGACCTGCTGGGCCAGCTCCCGGGTGGGGACCAGCACCAGGGCGAGGGGACGGCCGGGCTCGGCTCGCTGCCCGGCGGTGCGGGCCAGCAGGGCGAGGCCGAAGGCGAGGGTCTTGCCGGAGCCGGTTCGGCCGCGGCCCAGGACGTCCCGGCCGGTGAGGGCGTTGGGGAGGGCGGCCGCCTGGATCGGGAAGGGCACGGTGACACCCTGCTCGGTCAGCTCCGCGAGCAGCTCCTCCGGCATGTCGAGCTCGGCGAACGACGTGACGGCGGGCAGCACCGGGGCGGAGCCGGGCGGCAGGGCGAATTCGTTTCCGCCGGTGGAGCGGGGGCGGCCGCGGTCGGCGGAGCGGCCATGGTCGGCGGAACGGGAGGACGCGGGTTTTTTGCGGGTACGGGGGGAGCGGCTCAATGCGGTGCCTTCTGCTGGGCGCGGTCTGCGGAACGCATACGAGCCGAGGCCCGCACCCCTTCAGGTACGGGCCCCGGCTCGTGACAGGCGCTGCGATCAGGCGGGAACGATGTTCTCCGCCTGCGGGCCCTTCTGGCCCTGGGTGACGTCGAAGGTCACCTTCTGGCCTTCCTGGAGCTCACGGAAGCCGCTCGTGGCGATGTTCGAGTAGTGGGCGAAGACGTCGGCGCCGCCGCCATCCTGCTCGATGAAGCCGAAGCCCTTTTCCGCGTTGAACCACTTCACGGTGCCAGTAGCCATATTCTTCTCCTTCATATGGGGCCGGTCCGGAATGCCTGGGAATAGCATCCCGAGTCGCCGAAATGACCCCATCCGGAAATGACCGGCAAAAACAAGAAATGCGCCTGCGGCTACATACCGCCAGGCGCACATAAAGTCCATGGGTACCAAAACTGCAACTGAAGAAGAGCCTATCACGTACGGCCTCGGAACGGAGGGAGTCAGGTGGACGATTTTCCCGCCGGGTCGTGCCCTCCCGCTTCGAGGTGTGACACGCTGGTGCTTCCGACTCCTCTTCTCTCTCCGTGGGGGCGCCATGCGCTGCATCATCGCCAACTTCGCCTTCGACCTGACCGCGCGCGAGGTGACGGACGCGATGAGTGGCGTCAGCCCAGAACCGATCACCGGCCCCTCGGTCCAGATCGGCCGCCACCTCTACCCGGCGAAGCAGGTCGGGGCGGTCGTCACCCGCCAGGACCGCCGCGACTTCACGGCGGGAGAGGTGACCCGGGCCATGACGCGCCTCGGCTTCACCTGCCATGCGGCGCCCCCGGCCGCGTCCGGCGCCGTCGAGACCGCCTCCGAGCTTCTGGGGAAGCCGACGGACGGCTGACGCCCGTCTCTCGCCTGTCACGGCAGTCACCGTACGAGGGCTCCGCGGCACGGGCATCAATTTAAGCGTTGACTTATATAAGCGGCGGCTGGTATAGTTCGGACGTGCACGCACTCGATGTCCTCGGGGACCCCGTCCGGCGCCGGATATTGGAGCTGCTCGCCGAGGGGGAGCGGTCCTCCGGCGAGGTCAGTTCCGCCGTCCGGGCAGAGTTCGGCATCTCGCAGCCCGCCGTCTCGCAGCATCTGAGGGTGTTGCGGGAGGCCGGCTTCGCCTCCGTACGGGCCGAGGGCACACGGCGGTTGTACGCCGTCGAGGCCGCGCCCCTGCGGGAGGTTGACCGGTGGCTCGACCGGTTCCGGGGCTTCTGGGAGCAGCGGCTGGACGCGCTGGGGACGGAACTGGCGCGGGGCAAGCGGCAGCGGCGGCTCGATCAGGGGCGCGGCGGCGGCAGCGGAACCGATGCGGAGACATGAGCCATGAGCGAGATCGTCGACCAGATCAACCACGTCCATCGCGAGGTCGGCACCCGTGAGGTGCCCGACGGTGAGGCCCGTACCGTCCTGCTGCGGCGCACCTACGACGCCGCGATCGAGGACGTCTGGGACGCGTGCACCGACCCGGAGCGGATCAGCCGCTGGTTCCTGCCGGTGAGCGGCGACCTGAAGCTGGGCGGCCACTACCAGCTGACGGGCAACGCGGGCGGCGAGATCCTGCGCTGCGAGTCCCCGCGGCTGCTCGCGGTGAGCTGGCTGTTCGGCGAGAACCCCGGCTTCAGCGAGGTCGAGGTCCGGCTGACCGCCGAGGGCGAGGAGCGCACCGTCTTCGAGCTGGAGCACATCGCCGTCGTACCGCCCGAGATGTGGGACCAGTTCGGCCCCGGCGCGGTCGGCGTCGGCTGGGACGGCGCACTGCTCGGCCTCACCCTGCACCTGACGGGCGAAGGCGCGCCCGCCGACCCGGAGGCGTGGCAGGCCTCGGACGAGGCGCGGGAGTTCATGACCCGCAGCAGCGAGCGCTGGGGCGCGGCGTACGAGGCCTCGGGGGCCCCGGCGGAGGTGGCCGCCGCCACGATGCTGGCGACCACGGAGTTCTACGTGCCCGCGCGCTGACCTCTGTCCGTAAGAGCGACGGCTGCGCCCGTAAGGGCGTCGACTGCCCATAAGGGCGGCGGCTGTCCGTAAGAGCGTCGACCGCCCGTAAGAGCCGCCACCCCCTACCCGTCATACCTGGGGACTACCCCGGAGATGCACTCCCCGGTGGGACGCCAACCACACGGCCGGCTCCATACCTTCCGTATTCACGACATCCGTTGGTACGGAAGGAACAGCCATGGCGTCCCGTCTTCGTCGCGCCCTGCTCGCGGCGCTCGTCACCGCCTCGGTGGTGGTGCCCCTGGTGGGGGCCGCCGGGCCCAGTGAGGTGCCCGCGCCCGAGCCGGTGGCGCTCGGGCCGGTGCGCGTCGCGGGTCTTGAGCACCGGTACGCGGCCAACCGGGAGGGGATCCGGGCGGCCGAGGTGATGGCCGCCCGGCACGGGGACCGCAAGCGGGCGCGGGCGCTGCGGAAGATGCGGGGGGCGTCGCGGCACTTCCTGTCGTTCGACGGGCGGAACGGGGGCCGTGCCGTCGAGGTGTACGGGGATCTGGGCCGCGCCACACACATCGCGGTGCTGGTGCCGGGGTCGGACACCAACCTGGAGACGTACGGCCGGTTCCGGGACGGGGCGCTCGCGCTGAGCCGTCAACTCGGGCGCCGTACGGCCGTCATCGGCTGGCTCGGGTACAAGACGCCCGGCACCGTGGCGCCCGAGGTGCTGACCACGGGCCGGGCCGCCGGTGCCGCTCCCCGACTGGCCGCGTTCATACGGGAGTTGAACGCGGCCATGCCCCGGGCCCGGATCTCGCTCCTGTGCCATTCCTACGGTTCGGTGGTCTGCGCCCGGGCCGCACGGGGGCTGAACGCCGCGGACATCGTCCTGTACGGCAGCCCCGGGACGGGGTACGACGACGCCCGGCAACTGCGCACCCGGGCCACCGTCTGGGCCGGGCGGGGCGGAAGCGACTGGATCGGCGGGGTGCCGCATGTGCGGATCCCCCTGCTGGGCACGACCGTCGGCTTCGGGACCGATCCGGTCTCCCGGCGGTTCGGAGCGCGGATCTTCGGCGCGGGGGACGTCGGGCACAGCGACTACCTCAAGCCCGGGTCCGTCGCCCTGGCGAGCATGGGCCGGATCGTGGAGGGCCGCGATGCGTGAGACGGCCCGGCCGCGTGAGACGGTCCGCATACGTGACCTCGCCCGGCGGATCGAGGCCGCCACTCCGGCCGGCCGCGACCGCGCCGTGGACGGCCTGCGGGCCGTCGCCATCCTCGGCGTGGTGCTCGGCCACTGGCTGGTGACCGCCATCGTGGCCGACAGCGGCACCCTGCGCGCGGCCAGCCCGCTGCTGTACCAGCCCGGACTCACCCCCGTCTCCTGGGTGTTCCAGACCCTCGCGGTGTTCTTCCTGGTCGGCGGGCAGATGGGCGCCAAGAGCTACGACGGCGCCCGCGCCCGGGGCGTCACCTACCGGCGGTGGCTGCGCGCCCGGCTGGCCCGGCTGTTCCGGCCCGTGGCCGCCGTGCTCACCGTATGGGCCGTGGCGGCGGGGGCGCTGCTCGGTTCAGGGGCGAGCCTGCTGACCGTGCACACGCTGCTCAAACTCGTCCTGTCCCCGCTGTGGTTCCTGCTGGTCTACGCGGCGCTCACGGCCGCGACCCCGCTGGTGGCGCGGCTGCATCCGCTGTGGCCGCTCGCCGTCGTGCTCCATGTCGACCTGGTCCGGTTCGGCTTCGACGGCCCCGCCTGGCTCGGCTGGATCAACCTGGCGGCGGGCTGGCTGGTCCCGTACTGCCTGGGCGCGGCCTGGGGCCGGGGCAGGCTGCGCGGGCGGACGGCCGGATGGGTGCTGCTGACCGGGGGCGCGGTGGTCACCGCCGGGCTCGTCCTGTTCGGCGGCTATCCGGCGGCGATGGTCGGGGTGCCGGGCGCCGCGATCTCCAACCTCAACCCGCCCACCCTGGCGGCCGTCACCTTCGGGCTCGCCCAGTGCGGCGCGGCCCTGCTGCTGCGCGGCCCGCTGCGCCGGGTGCTGGCGCGGCCCGTCGTGTGGGCGGTGGTGGCGCTGGTCAACCTCGCCGCGATGACCGTCTTCCTGTGGCACCAGACCGCGATGATGGCGGTCAGCGTGACCACGCTGCGGCTCGCCGGGCCGCAGACCGGGCTGCACACCGTGCCCGACGGCCCCGGCTGGGTGCTCGCCCGGCTGTGCTGGCTGCCGGTGTTCGCGGGGGCGATGCTGATCTGCTGGGCGGCGTTCCACGCGTACGAGGCGGGGCGGCCGCGGAAGGGCGGCGGCGGGGTCGTCCGCGGAGGCGGCCCTGGAGCGGGCGGTGGCAGCCGGATTGTCCGCGAGGGACGTCCCGGGCAGCAGGCACAGCAGGCACGGCACGTGGAGCAGCGGAGTGTCTAGAGTCAAGGGCATGACAGGCGGCAAGATCGCGGACCGGCTGGCGGGGGGCGTGCGCGCCCTGCCGCGCACGTTGGGCGAGGCCCTGCGCGCGGCCCCGGGCATCCTGCGCGAGGACCTGTGGACGGTGGCGCGCGACCCGCTGCCGCGGATGCGCTGGCTGGGCCGGCTGCCCCATGGACATGTGGTGTTGTTCGCGGTGCTCATGGCCTGGCTCAGCATGGCGCAGTTCCAGGAGCCCGCCCGCCCGGGGACGGCCCAGGACCCGGTGCCGCTGATCGGGCTCGTCGTACTCGAAGCGCTGGCCGTCCAACTGGCGCTGACCCGCCCGATACCGGCGTGGTGGCTCTCGACCGCGATGCTCCTGGTGACGGCGCTGGCCGTGGACGACCGCGTCCCCGCATATGTGCTCTACCCCTGGAACTACGGTCAGATCGCGCTGCACACCGCCGTCCTGTTCCTCCTCGCGCTGCGGGTCCGGCCGCGGATCGCCGCCGAGGCGCTGGTACTGACCCTCCTGGTGGGCGCGGTCACCGCGGCCCTCGCCACCCGGACCCACGCGGACGGCCTGGACGAGGCCATCGTGTCCTTCACCACCGCCGTGGTGGTGGGCACCGCGCTGCGGGGCCGCCGGGTGGCGCGGACCCGGCTGGTCGAGCAGGAGGAGCTCACCGCGGAGGAACGGGCTCGGCGCACCCTGTTGGAGGAGCGCAACCGCATCGCCCGCGAACTGCACGACGTGGTCGCCCATCACATGTCGGTGATCTCCATCCAGGCCCAGGTCGCCCCGCACCTCGCGGAGAACCCCTCGGACGAGCTCAAGGAGAACCTCGCGGGCATCCGGCAGAACGCGGTCGAGGCGCTGGCCGAACTGCGCCGTGTGCTGGGCGTGCTGCGCTCCGAGGACGCCCTGGCCGACGGCGCCCGGCACGCCCCGCAGCCCACCCTGGACCGGCTGGACGAGCTGGTGGGCACGGTGCGGGGGACCGGGATCACGATCCTTACCGATGTCACCGGGGAGCGGCGGGCGCTGCCGCCGGGCGTGGAGCTGTCGGCGTTCCGCATCGTCCAGGAGGCGCTGAGCAATGTGATGCGGCACGCGCCCGGCGCCGAGGCACGGGTCGAGCTGGGGTACCAGCGGCACGGGCTGACCGTCCGGGTCGTCAACACCACGCCGGACCGCCCCGCCCCGCCCTCGCCCGGAGCCGGGCACGGGCTGCTCGGGATGCGGGAGCGCGCTGCGATGCTAGGGGGCGAGCTGACCACCGGCCCGACGCCGGACGGCGGTTACGAGGTGATCGCCGTACTGCCCACGGACCACCCCGCCCTGTCCGCCGCCGCGCCCGAGACCGCCGAGGACCCCGTATGACGACGACCATCCGCGTCCTGATCGCCGACGACCAGATGATGGTCCGCCAGGGCTTCACGGTGCTGCTCAACGCCGAACCGGACATGGAGGTCGTCGGCCAGGCCGTGGACGGGGCCGACGCCATCGCCCAGGTCGCCCAACTCGCCCCGGACGTGGTCCTGATGGACATACGGATGCCGGGGGTCGGCGGTATCGAGGCCACCCGCCGGCTCACCGAAACCGCCGGTGCCACCGTCAAGATCCTCGTCCTCACCACCTTCGACCTGGACGAATACGTCTACGAGGCGCTGCGCGCGGGCGCGTCCGGGTTTCTGCTGAAGGACGCCTCGGCGGATGAACTGGCCCATGCGGTACGGGTGGTGGCGGCCGGTGACGCGCTGCTGGCGCCGAACATCACCAAGCGCCTGATCGGCGAGTTCTCCCGGGTGACCGCCGCCGCCCCGCGCGGGCCCCTCCGGGCCCGTGCGGGCGATCTGACGGAGCGCGAGACCGAGGTGCTCACGCTGATCGCCCAGGGGTTGTCGAACGCGGAGATCGCGGCACGGCTGGTGGTGGCCGAGCAGACCGTGAAGACCCATGTGAGCCGGATCCTGTTCAAACTGGGGCTGCGCGACCGGACCCAGGCGGCGGTCTTCGCGTACGAGACGGGACTGGTGCGCCCATCGGCGTTCTGACCAGGCTTTCGTGTCGTCCCCGGCCGGGGTTCTTCTGTCGTCCCGCGCCGGGCCTCTCCTGCCGATCTCGCTGGGACCCGCCGCACTCCCGCGCCCAGAACTACCTCCCTCTTCTTCGGGGGAATCCCCGCCTTCAGGCGGGGAGGGAATCCGATCCTGAGCCTTGCGGCGCGGAGCGCCGCAGCATCGTTCCAGAATGCTCTACGCCGATAGCCGCGCTCAGTCCGGCCGCTTCTGGGTCTCGATGTAGTCGTTGACCACCTGGAGCGGCGCACCGCCGCAGCTTCCGGCGAAGTAGGAGCCAGACCAGAACCGGCTGTGCATGATCGCCGGGTTCACCACCGTCCGTCAGGACCAGGCCCTTCGCGAGATGCTGCAAGATCACTGCTCGCTCTACAACGGCGCGTTGCAGGAACGCCGCGACGCCTACGGGCACGCCTCGAAGACAAGCGTCACGTACGGAATGCGGTCCGCGCAGCTCAAGGACATCCGGGCATTCGACCCCGAACGTCAGGGCCGCTGGTCCTTCTCCAGCCAGCAGGCGACGCTGCGACGGCTCGACAAGGCGTTCGCCGCGTTCTTCCGCCGTATCAAGGCCGGCGAGACGCCCGGATACCCGCGGTTCCGCGGCGTGAACTGGTTCGACACAGTGGACTTCCCCAAGGACGGGGACGGCTGCCGCTGGGACAGTACGCCGCACGACCCGGTCGCCCGCGTCCGCTTCCAGGGCGTCGGGCACGTCAAGGTCAACCAGCACCGGCAGGTGACCGGCAAGGTCAAGACCGTCAGCGTCAAGCGCGAGGGCCGTAAGTGGTTCGTCGTGCTGACCGCGGAGCAGGCACAGCCCGAGCCGCTGGCCGCCACCGGCAGTGTCGTCGGCATCGACGTGGGCATAGCGAACTTCCTCGCCGACTCCAACGGCAACTTCGTTCTCAACCCGCGTCACGGGCAACGGGCATCCGCGAAGCTCGAAGCCGCGCAACAAGCCCTGTCCCGATTCCCGCGCCGCAAGGCCAAGGACCGTACCGCCAACCACCAGCGTGCCGTGGAGAAGGTCGCCAGGCTGCATGGCACGGTGCGACGCCAGCGGCTTGACCACGCGCACAAAACCGCACTCACGCTGGGCCGTGAGCATGACTTCATCGCGCACGAAGACCTCAAGATCCGCAACATGAGCAAGGCCCCCACACCGAAGCCCGACCCCGGCAAGCCGGGTGCGTTTCTGCCCAACGGGGGGCCGCGAAGGCAGGGCTCAACCGCTCGATCGCTGATGCCGGATGGGGGGTGTTCCTGACGATCCTGCACGCCAAGGCTGAAAGCGCCGGACGGGAAGTGGTCGCCGTGGACCCCCGTAACACCTCCCGGCGGTGCCCCGAATGCGGGCACACCGCCAAGGAGAACCGGCCCACACAGGAGAAGTTCCACTGCGTCGCGTGTGGCCACAGCACGCACGCGGACACGGTGGGCGCCCTGAACGTTCTACGGGCCGGGCTGGTCCGTCGCGAAGCTCAACCCGCTTAGCGAGAAGCCACCCCGTTTACGGGGCGGAGGAGTCACCAAGAACGTGGCCGGTCCCGACGAGTACAGCAACGGCGTGGACGACGCGGTCTTCACCAACGCCGGGGCCGCCACCGCCCTGCGCGACGCCGCCCGCGCCGCCCGCCTCCTCGGTGAGCCGGTGCCCGCCGCCTGGACCCGGATCGCCGACCGGCTGCGGATCCCGTACGACAAGAAGAGCCAGGTCTTCCAGCAGTACGACGGCTACCGGGGCTCGCTGATCAAGCAGGCCGACACCGTGCTGCTGATGTACCCGCTGGAGTGGCCGATGTCCGGTCAGGCGGCCGCCAGGACGCTCGACTACTACGCGGCCCGCACCGACCCGGACGGCCCGGCCATGACGGACTCGGTGCACGCCATCGACGCCGCTGCCATCGGCGAGCCCGGCTGCTCCACGTACACCTACCTCCAGCGCGCCATCAAGCCGTTCGTCCGCGGCCCCTTCGACACCTTCTCGGAGGCGCGGGGCGAGAAGGCGGGCGCGCAGGACCCCCTGTCCGGCTCCCCGGCGCAGGACTTCCTCACCGGTAAGGGCGGCTTCCTCCAGGTGTTCACCCACGGTCTGACCGGAATGCGGATGGACGAGGACGGTGTGCGGCTCGACCCGACGCTGCCGCCGCAGCTCCACGACGGTGTCACCCTGCGGGGGCTGCGCTGGCGGGGCCGCACCTACGACGTGGCCATCGGCCCGCACGAGACGACCGTAAGGCTGACGGCGGGCGCGCCGATGCGGATCGAGACCCCGCACGGCGGGGAGCGGATCGTGAGCCGGGGCGCGCCCGCGGTGCTCAAGACCCGCCGCCCCGACCTCGAGCCGACCGACAACGTCGCGCGCTGCGGTAAGGCGACGGCGAGCACGGAGGAGCCCGGGATGTACGCGGGTGCCGCCGTGGACGGCAACGCGGCCACTGCCTGGGTGCCCGACGCCGCCGAGGGCACTCTTACGGCCGACCTCGGGCGCGCCGTGCGGCTGGCGGAGGTCAGCCCGGAGTGGACCCGCACCCGCCCCGCCTCCCATGAGGTGCGGACCTCGCTCGACGGCCGCCACTGGCGCGAGGGGACGACCGGCCCGGCCCGTTTCGTACGGGTCACCGTGCGGTCGGCGGACGACAAGAAGCGCGCGGGCATCGAGGAGTTGAGGGTGACGCGCGCCAAGTGACCCCGTTGGGGGCCGGGATGTGCGGTCCGTGCACGGCGGACGCGGTCCATGCACGCAGGATCAAGACAGTGTGCACAGAAGGCCAACGACATCCCGGCCCGGCCGGGCCCATGCTGATCAGTGACGGGTGAGCAGGGTTGCGACGGGGGGAGCCCCGCTCACCTGTTCGCCGCGAGCGCCCTATGGCGGAAGTCCCGTGGGGGCACGCCATAGGCGCCGCGGAAGGCACGGCTGAAGTCCGCGGCGTGGCTGAAGCCCCAACGGGCGGCGATGACATGGATGGGGGTGTCGCCCAGGGCGGGATCGGCGAGGTCGCGGCGGCAGCGTTCCAGGCGCTGGGTGCGGATCCACGCGGAGACGGTGTGCCCCTGCTCCTCGAAGAGGCGGTAGAGGTACCGGAGCGAGATGTGATGGGCCGCGGCGATCGAGGCCGGGGTGAGCCCCGGGCGGTCCAGATTCTGCCGGGCGAACTCCTGGATGCGTAACCGCAGGGTACGCCGACGGCTCTCGGGGGTGAGCCGGTTCTCGGCGCGCGCCTCGGCACCGGTGTCGAGCTCATGTGCGAGCAGCGCGTTGAGCAGATCGACGGCGACGGTGCCGAGGCGCGGTGCGTCGGCCGGGCCGTAGGCGTCGGACTCGGTGGCCAGCCGGGTGAGGAAGTCGGCGAGCATGGCCCCGATCCCGGACCGTCCGGACAGCCGCTGCCCGAGCAGCCGCTGGAGCTCGGCGGGCGGGAACGGCAGCAGGGAGGGGCGGAGGGTGACCGTCATCCCGTCGACCCTGCCGCGTTCGCAGACCGCCAGATACGGCGCGGAGGTGGAGGTGAGCATGAACTGCCGGGCGCCGACCGTGGTTTCGGCGTCCCCGTGGCATACGTCGGTCTCCCCGCGCAGGGTGAGTCGCAGATGGTAGAGCTCCGGGTCGGAGCGCCGGATGTGGGCCGCGGTCCGTTCGTTCCGCAGCGACGGTACGGAGGTGTAGGTCAGCATCACCTCGCCGATGTCCACTCCGCCCCGTACGTTCGCGCGGAAGTCGTGCTCATGGTCGCTGCGCAGCTCCATGGGGATCGACGTCAGCTCGCACAGGGCGCGCCACGCCGCGAACCGTTCCGCGGGCGGGATGTCGTCGATCTGGGGCACCGTCACGATCATCATCCTTTCGCCTGGCCGGTGGTGCGCTTTTCGATGGGCGCGACCTTAGACAGCCCTGCTAAGTGTTTGATGAACGGTCCGGTATTGAACAGTCCGCTTTTGGGCGATTCCGTGAGCGTGTGTCCGGACGGGGTCCGCTCAGAGCGCGGTCAGGATCCGTGGGCCGTCGTCCGTGATCGCCACTGTGTGCTCGCAGTGGGCGGCGCGGCTGCCATCCGTCGTCCGCAGCGTCCAGCCGTCGTCATCGGTGGTGTACCCGTCCAGGCCACCCGCCAGGAACATCGGCTCGATGGCCAGCACCAGCCCGTGCCGCAGCGGAAAGCCGCGGCCCGGTCGCCCCTCGTTGGGGACCGGCGGGTCCTCGTGCATCCGCCGGCCGATGCCATGGCCGCCGAAGTCCTCCATGATGCCGTAGCCCGCGGTGCGCCCCACCGTCCCCACGGCATGGGAGATGTCGCCCATCCGGCCCCCCGCGACGGCCGCCGCGATCCCCGCCTCCAGCGCCCGCCGGGTGGTCTCGATCAGCCGGACGTCGGCCGGGCGCGGGGTGCCGACGGTGAAGCTGACGGCGGCGTCGCCGCTCCAGCCGTCCAGCGTCGCACCGCAGTCGACGGTCACCAGATCGCCGTCGCGCAACCGGTAGTCGCCCGGGATGCCGTGGACGATGGCGTCGTTGACCGAGGCGCAGATGACCGCGGGGAAGGGGGTGGACGCGAACTGCGGCCGGTAGCCGAGGAACGGGGAGCTCGCCCCGGCCTCGCGCAGTACCTCCCGCGCCGCCTCGTCCAACTCGCGCAGCGAGACGCCGATGGCCGCCGCCCGCTGTGCGGCGTCGAGCGCCGAGGCCACGACGCGGCCCGCCTCGCGCATGGCGTCCAGGGACGCGTCGGTCTTGATTTCCACCATGGGTGAGCCCCTTCGCATGACCGAACCACCGGTTCGGTGTGCACCAATTACTATACCGGTATTAGTATCACGGTCATGGTGCGCACCCCTCTCACCCCGCTGGAACGTGAACGCGGCCGCTTCCTCGGCGCGCTGCTGCGTCAGGCCCGCGGCGAACGGAGCATGGCCGAGATCGCCGCCGGGGCCGGGATCTCCGCCGAAACCCTCCGGAAGATCGAGACCGGCCGGGCCCCGACCCCCGCCTTCTTCACCATCGCGGCCCTCGCCGCCACGCTCGGACTGACCCTGGGCGAGATCGCGGAGCGCTGCGCCGCGGTCACCGCTCCGGAGCCGGGGGAGGGGGTGGCGGAGGAGGCGGCCTAGCGGGCGCCGTCCGGCGGATCGTGCCGCCCGCGGCGGGCTGTTTCCCCACCCCGCCCCTTCCCGAAACCGGGGCTCTGCCCCAGCCCCCGAAACCGGGGCTCTGCCCCGGGTCCCGGACTGGGGGGCTTTGTCCTGGCCTCGGAGCGGGGGTTCTGTCCAGGGCTCCGCAACTGGGGGCTCTGCGCCGGGTCTCGGAAGGGGGTTCTGCCCCAGCCCCCTCGCGACAGAGGCCTCTGCCTCAAAGGTCCCGCGGCGGGGGCTCTGCCCCGGGGGGGGGGGCTCGGGGGGGGGTGCCCGGGCCCCGCACGGGGGGGGCCCGGGGGTGGGGGGGGGGGCGCGGTGGCGGGGGGGGGGGACCGGGGGGGC
>NZ_JBHYVB010000142.1:25602-30975 GCF_042750115.1 Streptomyces sp. NPDC059455 | reverse complement strand
CTCGTCCTGGTCGACCTCGACGGTCATGACGACTCGCGGGCCGCGCTGCCCGCCGTGCTCGCGAGTGGCGAGGCCGAGGTCGCGGTGCGGGAGGGTGTCCTCAAGACGCCACGCCTGGCCCGCGCCGCGTCCACCGCCGACAACGCGGCCCCGGAGTGGAACCCGGGTGGCACGGTGTTGGTCACCGGCGCGTCCGGTTCGCTGGGCGGTCTGTTCGCCCGCCACTTGGTGGCCGATCGCGGCGTACGACATCTTCTGCTGGTGAGCCGTCGCGGCGACCAGGCGCCGGGCGCGACCGAACTCAGCACCGAGCTGGCCGAGTTGGGCGCCGCAGTGGCGTGGGCGGCGTGTGATGTGGCGGATCGGGACGCGCTTGCCGCGACCCTCGCCACCATCCCCGCCGAGCATCCGCTGACGGCGGTCGTGCACACCGCAGGCGTGCTGGACGACGGCGTGATCGGCTCGCTCACCCCCGAGCGCATGGCCGGGGTGCTGCGCCCGAAGGCGGACGCGGCCTGGAACCTCCACGAGCTCACCCGCGACCTCGACCTGTCGGCGTTCGTTCTCTTCTCCTCGGCCGCCGGTGTCTTCGGCGGCCCGGGTCAGGGCAATTACGCGGCCGCCAACGTGTTCCTGGACGCCCTCGCCCAGCACCGCGCCGCCCAGGGCCTGCCGGCCACCGCGCTGGCGTGGGGCCTGTGGGCCGGTGGCGGTATGGGCGACACCCTGGACGAGGCCGACATCACCCGGATGCGGCGGGCCGGAGTGCCCCCGCTGCCGGTGGCGGAGGGGCTGCGGCTCTTCGACGCCGCGCTGACCGTCGACGAGGCGTCCCTGGTGCCGATGCGCCTGGACCTCGCGGCGCTGCGCAACCAGCCCGCTGTCTCGCCGCTGCTGCGCGGTCTGGTGCGGGGCCCGGCGCGGCGCGCGGTGGACGCGGTGGCGGCGGGCGGCGAGTCGGGCCTGGCCGGGCGGCTCGCCGGGCTGTCCGAGCCCGAGCAGGAGCGGCTGCTGCTGGATCTGGTCCGGGCGCAGGTGGCCACCGTGCTCGGCTACGCGGGCGCGGAGACCATCGGCTCCGGGCGGGCGTTCAAGGAGCTGGGCTTCGACTCGCTGACCGCCGTAGAGCTGCGCAACCAGCTCAACAGCGTCACCGGGCTGCGGCTGCCCGCGACACTCATCTTCGACTATCCGGACCCGCAGGTCCTGGCCCGCCATCTGCGGACCGAGCTGGTGGGCGAGGAGTCGGCGGAGGTGCACCCCCCGGTCCCGGTGGCGGCCGTCACCGAGGACGAGCCGATCGCCATCGTCGGTATGAGCTGCCGCTACCCGGGCGGGGTCACCACCCCCGAGGAGCTGTGGCAGCTTGTCATCGGCGCCACCGACGCCATCTCCGACTTCCCCGTCGACCGTGGCTGGGATCTCGACGCGCTCTACAGTGACGACCCCGACCAGGTGGGCACCAGCTACACCCGCGAGGGCGGCTTTCTGCACGACGCCGCCGACTTCGACCCGGACTTCTTCGGGATCAACCCGCGCGAGGCCATGGCGATGGATCCGCAGCAGAGGCTGCTGCTGGAGACGTCGTGGGAGGCGTTCGAGCGGGCCGGGATCGACCCGGCGGCCGTACGCGGCAGCAAGACCGGTGTCTTCGCGGGCGTCATGTACCACGACTATCTGACCCGGCTGACCGCCGTCCCCGAGGGACTCGAGGGCTACCTCGGCACCGGCGGCGCGGGCAGCATCGCCTCGGGCCGGGTGGCGTACACGTTCGGTCTGGAGGGCCCGGCGGTCACCATCGACACGGCGTGTTCGTCGTCGCTGGTGGCGCTGCACCTCGCCGCGCAGGCGCTGCGCAATGGCGAGTGCTCGCTGGCGCTGGCCGGTGGTGTGACCGTCATGGCCACCCCGGACACGTTCATCGACTTCAGCCGCCAGCAGGGGTTGTCCACGGACGGCCGCTGCAAGTCCTTCTCGGCCTCGGCGGACGGCACCGGCTGGTCCGAGGGCGTGGGCATGTTGCTGGTGGAGCGGCTGTCGGACGCGCGGCGCAACGGCCACAAGGTGCTGGCGATCGTGCGCGGCTCCGCCATCAACCAGGATGGCGCCTCCAACGGTCTGACGGCGCCCAACGGCCCGTCCCAGCAGCGCGTCATCCGCGACGCGCTCACCAGCGCCCGGCTCACCACCGCCGATGTCGATGTGGTGGAGGCGCACGGCACGGGTACGACACTGGGCGACCCGATCGAGGCCCAGGCCCTGCTCGCCACCTACGGCCGCAACCGGCCGGAGGGGCAGCCGCTGTGGCTGGGCTCGCTGAAGTCCAACATCGGCCACACGCAGGCCGCGGCGGGTGTCGCGGGCATCATCAAGATGATCATGGCGATGCGCCACGGAGTGCTTCCGCGGACCCTGCACATCGACCAGCCCACCCCGCATGTGGACTGGTCGGCGGGCGACCTCGAGCTGCTGACCGAGGCCCGGCCGTGGCCGGAGCTCGACCGGCCGCGCCGGGCGGCCATCTCGTCGTTCGGTGTGAGCGGCACGAACGCGCACACGATCATCGAGCAGCTCCCGGTCGTCGAGGAGACCCCCGCGACCGGTCGTCCGGTGGCGGAGCTGCCGACGGTGCCGTGGGTGCTCTCGGGCAAGTCCGAGGCCGCCCTGCGCGGCCAGGCCGAACGGCTTCTCGCCCACCTCGACACGCGCCCCGAGCTGAACACCACGGACGTCGGCCACTCGCTGGCCACGGGCCGAGCGGCGCTGGAGCGGCGCGCGGTGGTCATCGGCGAGAACCGCGCCGGGCTGCTGTCCGGCCTGGAGGCGCTCGCCGAGGGTCGTACGGCGGCCGGGCTGATCCAGGGAGCGGTGGCCGAGGGCGGCAAGGTGGCCTTCCTGTTCACCGGGCAGGGGAGCCAGCGGCTCGGGATGGGGCGTGAGCTGTACGACGCCTATCCGGTGTTCGCGGAGGCGCTGGACGCGGTGTGCGATGAGCTGGACGGACACCTTGAGCGGCCGTTGAAGACGGTGCTGTTCGGGGATGACGCCGAGGCGTTGGATCAGACGGGGTTCACTCAGCCTGCGTTGTTCGCGGTTGAGGTGGCGCTGTTCCGGCTGGTTTCGGAGGCGTGGGGTCTGCGGCCCGATTTCCTCTCCGGGCATTCGATTGGTGAGTTGGCCGCCGCGCATGTGGCGGGTGTGCTCTCGCTCGCGGATGCCGCGAAGTTGGTGGCGGCGCGTGGGCGGTTGATGCAGGAGCTTCCGGCGGGTGGCTCGATGATCGCGGTGCAGGCGTCGGAGGACGAGGTGCTGCCGCTGCTCACCGATGGCGTGAGCATCGCCGCCCTCAACGGGCCTACGTCCGTTGTCATCGCGGGTGATGAGGACGAGGCTGTCGCCATCGCTGCTTCGTTCGAGACGCAGGGCCGTAAGACCAAGCGGCTCACCGTGAGCCACGCGTTCCACTCGCCGCGCATGGACGGGATGCTGGAGGCGTTCCGCGAGGTGGCGCAGGGCCTGTCGTACGAGGCCCCGCGCATCCCGATCGTCTCCAACCTCACCGGGAACGTGGTCTCCGCCGAGGAGATCACGACGGCCGACTTCTGGGTGCGCCACGTCCGCGAGGCCGTCCGCTTCCTCGACGGCGTACGGACGCTGGAGGCCCAAGGCGTCACCAGCTACGTCGAGTTGGGCCCCGACGGTGTGCTCACCGCCATGGCCCAGGAGTGCGTGTCCGGCGATGCCGCCGCCTTCGTCTCGGCGCTCCGCAAGGGGCGTACCGAGCCGGTGTCGCTGACGGCGGCGCTCGCCGCGCTGCACACCCGGGGGCTCGCCCTGGACTGGGCGGCGTTCTTCGCCGGTGCGGGAGCCCGCGCGGTCGAGCTGCCGACCTACGCCTTCCAGCGGCAGCGCTTCTGGGTCGAGAACCCGGAGGAGGTCCGCGAGGCCGTCGCGGCCATGGATTCCGTGGACGCGCGGTTCTGGGAGGCCGTCGAGCGGGAGGACTTGGAGGCCCTGGCCGGGACGCTCCAGTCCGAGGACGCGGACGCCGACGCGCTCTCCTCGCTGGGCGCCGTTCTGCCGATGCTGTCCTCGTGGCGGCGCCGCCAGGGCGAGCGGTCCACCGTGGACGCCTGGCGCTACCAGGTGACCTGGAAGCCGGTGGCCGCCCGCGTCGAGGGGACGCTGACCGGCCGCTGGCTGGTCGTCACCCCGGCCGACGCGACGGTCGGCGGGGCGGACGGCGGGACGGTCGGCGAGGCGGACGGCGCACTGGCCGAGGATGTCGTACGGACGCTGTCCGCGCGCGGCGCCGAGGTGCGGACCGTCGAGCTGACCGCCGCAGACCGTACGGGCATGGCCGAGTTGCTGCGCGAGGCGATCGCCGACGCCCCGGCGGCCGGGGTGTTCGCGCTGCCGTCCCTGACGGAGGGGGCCGACGGGCTGCTCCGCACGGCCGCCCTGGCGCAGGCGCTGGGCGATCTGGCCGTGGACGCGCCACTGTGGGTCGCCACGCGCGGCGCGGTCTCGACCGGCCGGGCGGACGGTCCGGTGGACCCGTGGCAGGCGCGGGTCTGGGGCCTGGGCCGGGTCGCGGCCCTGGAACTGGCCGAGCGGTGGGGCGGTCTGGTCGATCTGCCGGAGACGGTGGACGACCGTGCGCTGTCCCGCCTCGCGGGCGTGCTGGCCGGTGGCGACGGCGAGGATCAGGTGGCGGTGCGCGCCTCCGGTGTCTTCGGCCGTCGGCTGACCCGGGCCACCGAGACCGCCGCAAAGACCGCAAAGACCGCTAAAACCGCCAAGTCCGCCGCCAAGGCCGAGCGTGGCCGCGACTGGCGGCCGGGTGCGGGCTCTGTGCTGGTGACCGGCGGTACGGGCGCGCTGGGCGGGCATGTGGCCCGCTGGCTGATCGACAAGGGCGCCGAGCACGTGGTGCTCACCAGCCGCCGTGGCCTCGACGCGCCCGGCGCGGCCGAGCTGCGGGACGAACTCGCCGCCTCGGGCGCCCGGGTCACCGTCGCCGGCTGCGACGCCGCCGACCGCGAGGCGCTGGCCGCGCTGGTGGCCGGGCTCCCGGCCGAACTGCCGCTGACGGCGGTGGTGCACGCGGCCGGGGTGCTGGACGACGGCGTGCTCGAGTCGCTGACCCCCGAGCGTTTCGCCACCGTCCTGCGTGCCAAGGCCGATGCCGCGGCCAACCTGCACGAGCTGACGCGGGACCTGGACCTGACGGCCTTCGTCCTGTTCTCGTCGTTCGCGGGCTCGATCGGCACCGCAGGTCAGGCCAACTACGCCGCCGCCAACGCCTTCCTGGACGCGCTCGCCGAGCGCCGCCGGGCCGAGGGCCTGCCCGCCACCTCGGTGGCCTGGGGC
>NZ_JBHYVB010000142.1:0-25593 GCF_042750115.1 Streptomyces sp. NPDC059455 | reverse complement strand
GCGGGCGGCGCCCCCCCCACTCGCCCCCCAGCGACCCCCCCGGACCCGGTCCGAGACCGCGCGGCCGGACGCGCCCCTCGACTGGGAGCGGCTGGCCCCCGGCTTCACCGCCGCCCGGCCGAGCCCGCTGCTGCTGGAGCTGCCCGAGGCGCGTACGGCGCTGGAAACCGAAGGCGGGCGTACGGCCCGTACGGCCGGTGGCGGCGCGGACGAGTCCTCGCTGGCCCAGCGGCTCACGGGGGTCCCGGCGGCGGAGCGCGAGCGGCTGCTGCTGGACCTGGTGCGCTCGGCCGTGGCCGATGTGCTGGGCCACTCCGACGCGGAGGCGGTCGAGGCGGACCGGGCCTTCCGGGACCTGGGCTTCGATTCACTGACGGCGGTGGAGCTGCGCAACCGGCTGAACACCGTGACCGGGCTGCGGCTGCCGCCCACCCTGGTGTACGACTACCCGTCGTCCTCGGCGCTCGCCGCCCACCTCCGCACGGAGATCCTGGGCGAGGAGAGCGCGGCCGGCACGGTGGCCGGTGTGCCGTCCACGGCGGTGGCGGTCGCCGACGATCCGATCGCGATCGTCGGGATGAGCTGCCGCTTCCCGGGCGGTGTGCGGTCGCCTGAGGAGCTGTGGCGGCTCCTGGTCTCCGGGCAGGACGCGGTGACGGGCTTCCCGGCCGACCGCGGCTGGGACCTGGAGGCGCTGTACGACCCGGACTCGGCCACCGAGCACACCAGCTATGTCCGCCAGGGCGGATTCCTGGCGGACGCCGGGGACTTCGACGCGGCGTTCTTCGGCATCTCGCCGCGCGAGGCGCTGGCGATGGATCCGCAGCAGCGGTTGCTGCTGGAGACGTCGTGGGAGGCGTTCGAGCGGGCCGGGATCGATCCGACCACGCTGCGCGGTCAGCAGGTCGGTGTGTTCGCGGGCACCAACGGCCAGGACTACATGTCGCTCGTCCTCCATTCGCCGGACGGCGGCGATGGCTTCATGGGGACGGGTAACGCGGCCAGTGTGATGTCGGGCCGGGTGTCGTACGCGTTGGGTCTTGAGGGTCCGGCGGTGACGGTGGATACGGCGTGTTCTTCGTCGTTGGTGGCGTTGCACTGGGCGATTCAGGCGTTGCGTGCGGGTGAGTGTTCGTTGGCGTTGGCCGGTGGTGTGACGGTGATGTCGACGCCGGGTTCGTTTGTGGACTTCAGTCGTCAGCGTGGGCTGGCTGCTGATGGGCGGATCAAGGCGTTCGCGGCGGGTGCGGATGGCACGGGCTGGGGTGAGGGTGTGGGCATGCTGCTCGTGGAGCGGCTGTCGGATGCCCGGCGTAACGGTCATGAGGTGCTGGCGGTCGTGCGTGGCTCCGCCATCAACCAGGACGGTGCGTCGAATGGTCTGACGGCGCCGAACGGTCCGTCGCAGCAGCGGGTGATCCGGCAGGCGCTGGCGGGTGCGGGGTTGTCGGCGTCCGAGGTGGACGCGGTCGAAGCACACGGCACCGGTACGACGCTGGGTGACCCGATCGAGGCGCAGGCGCTGCTGGCCACCTACGGCCAGGACCGCGAGGAGGGTCGGCCACTGTGGCTCGGCTCCATCAAGTCCAACATCGGGCATACGCAGGCCGCGGCCGGTGTCGCCGGTGTGATGAAGATGGTGCTGGCGCTGCGCCACGGTGTGCTGCCGCCGACGCTGCACGTGGACGAGCCGACCCCGCATGTCGACTGGTCCGCCGGTGAGCTGGAGCTGCTGACCGAGGCGCGGGAGTGGCCGGAGACCGGCCGTCCGCGCCGGGCCGCGGTGTCGGCGTTCGGCATCAGCGGCACCAACGCGCACACCCTGCTGGAGCAGGCCCCGGAGCAGGAGGAGCGCCCGGCCGCCACCCCGGTGGTGGAGCTGCCGACGGTGCCGTGGGTGCTGTCGGGCAAGTCCCCGGCCGCCGTACGCGGTCAGGCCGAACGGCTCCTGGCCCACCTCGGCGGCGAGACCGCACCGGCCGCACCGGCCGCCACCGATGTGGCCTACTCGCTGGCCACGACCCGCGCCGCCCTGGACCACCGGGCCGTGCTCACCGCGGACAGCGGGGGCGGGCTGCCGAGCGGTCTCGCGGCGCTGGCGCGCGGCGAGTCCGAGGTGCCGGGCCTGGTCGAGGGCTCGGTGGCCGGTGGCAAGGTGGCGTTCCTGTTCACCGGGCAGGGCAGCCAGCGGCTGGGCATGGGCCGTGAGCTGTACGACGCCTTCCCGGTGTTCGCGGACGCGCTGGACGAGGTGTGCGCCCACCTGGACGCGCACCTCGAACGGCCGCTGCGGGATGTGCTGTTCGTCGACGACGCGTCCGCGCTGGATCAGACGGGCTTCACTCAGCCTGCGCTGTTCGCGGTCGAGGTGGCGCTGTTCCGGCTGGTGGAGACCTGGGGCCTGAAGGCGGACTTCCTGTCCGGGCACTCCATCGGTGAGCTGGCCGCCGCGCATGTGGCGGGTGTGCTTTCGCTCGCGGACGCCGCGAAGCTGGTGGCGGCGCGTGGCCGACTGATGCAGGAACTCCCGGCCGGTGGCGCGATGATCGCGGTGCAGGCGTCGGAGGACGAGGTGGCGCCGCTGCTCACCGAGCGCGTCTCGATCGCCGCGCTCAACGGTCCGGCCTCGGTGGTCATCGCGGGCGATGAGGACGCGGCGGCTGAGATCGCGGCGGGTTTCGAGGCGCAGGGCCGGAAGACCAAGCGGCTCACGGTCAGCCACGCGTTCCACTCGCCGCGTATGGACGGGATGCTGGAGGCGTTCCGCGAGGTGGCGCAGGGGCTGACCTACGATTCCCCGCGCATCCCGATCGTCTCCAACCTCACCGGGAACGTGGTCTCCGCCGAGGAGATCACCAGCCCCGACTTCTGGGTGCGCCATGTCCGCGAGGCGGTCCGCTTCCTCGACGGTGTCCGCACGCTCGAAGCCCGGGGTGTCACCACATACGTCGAGCTCGGCCCCGACGGTGTCCTCACCGCCATGGCGCAGGACTGCCTGGCCGAGCCCGACGCGGCCGAGCTGCTGCCCGCACTGCGCAAGGGCAGGCCGGAGACCGAGGCGGTGACGGGCGCGCTGGCCCGGCTGTACGTCCGTGGCCTGGCCCCGGACTGGGAGGCGTTCTTCGCCGGTACGGGCGCGCGGAAGGTCGCGCTGCCGACGTACGCCTTCCAGCGCGGCCGCTACTGGGTCGACGCCCAGCTGAGCCTGGACGAGGTGGCCTCGGCGGGGCTCGGCTCGGCCGATCACCCGCTGCTGGGCGCGGCGGTGGAACTGCCCGACGCGGACGCGTATGTGTTCTCCGGGCGGCTGTCGCTCGCCTCGCACGCGTGGCTGGCGGACCACACGGTCGCGGACACGGCGGTGCTGCCGGGCTCCGCGTTCGTGGAGCTGGCGGTGCGCGCCGGGGACCATGTGGGCTGTGCGCTGCTGGAGGAGCTGACCCTGGACGAGCCGCTGGTCCTGCCGGAGCGCGGCGGGGTGCGGCTGCGGGTGTCGGTCGGCGAGCCAGACCGTGAAGGCCGTCGCCCGCTGGGCGTGTACGGGCGTGACGAGCGCTCGGAGGCGGACCGGCCGTGGACCCGGCACGCCGCCGGTGTCCTCGCGCCCGAGGCCCCGGCGGATGGCGGCGCCCAGTCGCTGTCCGTCTGGCCGCCCGCCGACGCGGAGCCGGTCGACACCGATGAGCTGTACGCGGGCATGGCGCGCGCCGGACTGCTGCACGGCCCGGCGTTCCAGAGCCTGCGCCGGGTCTGGCGACGTGGCGAGGAGGTGTTCGCGGAGGTGCGTATCGCGGAGGAGCGGCAGCCCGAGGCGGCTCGCTTCGCCCTGCACCCGGCCCTGCTGGACGGCGCGTTGCAGCCGCTGGCGCTGGGCGCAGGCGGTGCCGCGGTGGCGCGTTCCTGGCGTGGGGTGAGTCTGTACGCGGTGGGCGCCGAGGCGCTGCGCGTACGGCTCGCGCCGACCGAGGACGGCGCGGTGTCGATGGTGGCGGCCGATGAGTCGGGCGCGCCGGTGGCGTCGGTGGACGCGCTGGTGACCGGGGCGCTGGAGGTGGACCGGATCGCCGGTGCTGCCACCTCCGACCGCCATGAGTCGCTGTTCCGTATCGACTGGGCGCCGGTGGCGGCGCCCTCGGAGGCCGCGTCGATGGGCTTCGCCGTCATCGGCGGCGATGAGCTCAAGCTGAGCGTGGCCCTGGAGACGGCCGGGTTCCGTGCCACCGTCCACGACGACCTCGTATCGCTGAACGCGGCGGTCGAGGCGGGCGGGCCCGCGCCGGACACCGTGCTGGTGCCGTTCCCGCCCGAGCCGGGCGCCGCGGAGGGCGGCCTCGCCGCCGGTGCGCACACGGCCACCCACCGCGTCCTGGGCCTGCTCCAGGAGTGGCTGAACGGCGGCCGGCCCGGTGCGGCCCGGCTGGTGGTGGTCACCCGTGGCGCGGTCGCCGCGGCCGGTGACACGGCGGTGGCGGACCTGGTGCACGCCCCGGCGTGGGGTCTGCTGCGGTCCGCGCAGACGGAGAACCCGGGCCAGTTCGTCCTGCTGGACGTGGACGGCGAGGTGTCGTACCCGGCGATCGCGGCGGCACTGGACTCGGACGAGCCCGAGCTGGCGCTGCGCGCCGGGGCGGCGTACGCGCCACGCCTGGCCAGGGCCGAGGCCGCCCCGACCACTGGGACGGCCGGGGCCGTCGATGCCTTGGGGTCCGCCAAGACCGTCGATGTCACCCGGTCCGCCAGTGTCATCGACGCCACCGACGCCACCGAGGTCGTCGACGCCACCGACGTCACCAAGGCCATCGACGCCACCGGGGCAGCTAAGGCCACCGGGGCAGCTAGGGCCACCGGGGCAGCTAAGGCTATCGGCGCCGCCGGGGCCATCCCGGCCATCGGCGCCGCCGACGCCGGCCAGGCCACCGATGCCACCGGGACCGCCAAGGCGATCGACGCCACCGAGGCCATCGGCGCCGCCGGGGCCGCCGGGGCCATCGACCCGGACGGCACGGTACTGATCACCGGCGCCACCGGCGGTCTGGGCAGGCTCTTCGCCCGCCATCTGGCCACCGCGCACGGCGCCCGTCATCTGCTGCTGACCAGCCGCAGCGGCCCCGCCGCCGACGGCATGGCCGAACTGGTGGCGGAGCTCGCCGAGTTGGGCACTCAGGCCACGGTCGCCGCGTGCGACGCGGCCGACCGGGAGGCGCTGGCCGGGCTGCTGGCCGCGATTCCGGCCGACCGTCCGCTGACGGCCGTGGTGCACACCGCGGGCGTCCTCGACGACGGCGTCATCGACATGCTGACGCCCGAGCGGGTGGACACGGTGCTGCGGCCCAAGGTCGACGCGGCCGTCAACCTCCACGAGCTGACCCGCGATCTGGATCTGTCCGCCTTCGTGCTCTTCTCGGCCGCGGCCGGCACGCTGGGCGGCGCGGGCCAGGGCGGCTACGCGGCGGCGAACGTCTTCCTCGACGCCCTCGCCGGCCACCGCCGCGCCACCGGCCGTACCGCGCTGTCCCTGGTGTGGGGCATGTGGGCCGAGGAGCGTGGCATGGGCGGCAGGCTCGGTGAGGCCGACCAGAAGCGGGCGGCGCGCGGCGGGGTGCTGCCGCTGTCCGCGGCGGAGGGGCTCGCCCTGTTCGACGCGGCCCACGCCGTGGCCGACGAGGCGGTCCTGGTGCCCGTACGGCTGGAGATGGCGACGCTGCGCGCCGCCGCCACCACCGGGGAGCTGCCGCCCCTCTACCGCGGCCTGGTGCGCACGCCCGTGCGCCGCGCCGCGGCCGGTGGCCCCGCCGCCCCGGAGGCCGTGGCGGACACCGGCGAGGGCACCCTGGCCCAGCGGCTGGCCGGGCAGTCGGAGGCCCAGCGGCAGCGGACCGTGCTGGATCTGGTCCGCCGTCAGGTGGCCGCCGTGCTGGGCTACGCCTCGAAGGAGCAGGTGGGCGCCGAGCAGGCGTTCAAGGAGCTGGGCTTCGACTCGCTGACCGCCGTGGAGCTGCGCAACCGGCTGAACGCGGCCACCGGGCTGAAGCTGACGGCCACGCTGGTCTACGACTACCCGACGCCGGTGGCGCTCGCGCGCCATCTGCGCCAGGAAGTGGCGCCGGAGGCCGAGGGCCCCGGAGTGCCCGTACTGGAGGAGCTGGAGCGGTTGGAGAACAGCCTGTCCTCGCTGACGCCGGAGGAGCTGGTCTCGGTGACGGCGGACGAGGCCGCGCATGCGAACATCGCCGTGCGCCTGCAGACGCTGCTGGCGAAGTGGAACGACGTGCGTCGCACCGCGGACGACGCCGGGGCGGAAGCCGAGACGGAAGCGTTCGAAGAGGTCAGTGACGACGAGCTCTTCGACTTCATCGACAAGAGGTTCGGTAACGGCTGAAGCGCGGCAGCACCCTCATCCGGACCCCCCGACGATCAAGAGCATTGCGAATAGGTGAACGTCCATGGCGACTGCGAACGAAGCCAAGCTCCGCGAATATCTGAAGAAGGTCACCACCGACCTCACCGCCGCCCACCGGCGGCTGCAGGAGGCCGATGACCAGGCCCATGAGCCGATCGCCATCGTGGGCATGAGCTGCCGCTTCCCCGGAGGTGTCAGCACCCCCGAGGAGCTGTGGCAGCTCATGGCCTCCGGCGGCGAGGCGCAGACGGAGTTCCCGGCCGACCGCGGCTGGGACCTCCAGAACCTGTTCGACTCCGACCCGGACACCCCGGACACCACCTACACCCGCGAGGGCGGCTTCCTGGGCGAGGCCACCCGGTTCGACGCGGCGTTCTTCGGGATCTCGCCGCGTGAGGCCATGGCGATGGACCCGCAGCAGCGGCTGCTGCTGGAGACCTCGTGGGAGGCGTTCGAGCGGGCCGGGATCGACCCCGCGTCCCTGCGCGGCAGCCGGACCGGTGTCTTCGCGGGCATGAACGCCTCCGACTATCTGACGGTGGCGCTCGACGCCGAGGACGACTTCGGCGGCCACCTCGGCACCGGCAACGCCAGCAGTGTCGTCTCCGGCCGGCTCTCCTACGTGTTCGGCCTGGAGGGCCCGGCCGTCACGGTGGACACGGCCTGCTCCGCGTCGCTGGTGGCGCTGCACCTGGCCGTCCAGTCGCTGCGGCTGGGCGAATGCTCGCTCGCCCTGGCGGGCGGCGTCCATGTGATGTCCACGCCGGGTCTGTTCATCGAGTTCAGCCGTCAGCGCGGACTGTCCGAGGACGGCCGCTGCAAGGCGTTCTCGGCGGACGCCGACGGCTTCGGCCCGGCCGAGGGCGTGGGCGTCCTGCTGCTGGAGCGGCTCTCGGACGCCCGCCGCCTGGGCCACAAGGTGCTGGCCGTGGTGCGCGGCTCCGCCGTCAACCAGGACGGCGCGTCCAACGGTCTGACCGCGCCCAACGGCCCCTCCCAGCAGCGCGTCATCCAGCAGGCGCTGGCCAACGCGCGGCTGTCCGCGGGCGATGTGGACGTCGTGGAGGCCCATGGCACGGGCACCTCGCTGGGCGACCCGATCGAGGCGCAGGCGCTGCTGGCCACGTACGGCCAGGACCGGCCCGAGGAACTGCCCCTGCTGCTCGGCTCGGTGAAGTCCAACATCGGCCACACCCAGGGCGCCGCGGGCATCGCCGGGGTCATGAAGATGGTGCTGGCGATGCAGCACGGGGTCGTCCCCGAGTCGCTGCACATCGCCGAGCCGTCCCCGCACATCGACTGGTCGACGGGGAAGATCGCGCTGGTCAGGTCGGTCACGCCATGGCCCGAGACCGGCCGTCCGCGCCGCGCGGGCATCTCCTCCTTCGGCTTCAGCGGCACCAACGCGCACACCATCGTCGAGCAGGCCCCCGCCGAGGAGCCGGGCCCGGTCGAGCTGGTGTCCAAGCACCCCGGTGTGCTGCCGTGGGTGCTCTCCGGCAAGAGCGAGGCGGCGCTGCGCGCCCAGGCGTGGCGGCTGCTGGACCGGCTCCACGACGAACCGGCGCTGCGCACGGTGGACATCGGCCTGTCGCTGGCCACCACCCGCTCCGCGCTGGACCACCGCGGTGTGGTCCAGGGCCGGGACCGCGAGGAGCTGATGGCCGGGCTGACCGCACTCGCCGAGGGCGGCATGGCGGCCGGGGTGGAGCGGGGCGCCGTGGTCGCCGGGCAGACGGCGTTCGTCTTCCCCGGGCAGGGGTCGCAGTGGGTGCGCATGGGCGTGGGGCTGATGGACGCCTCGCCCGTCTTCGCGGCCCACATCGAGGAGTGTGCCGCGGCGCTCGCGGAGTTCACCGACTGGTCGCTGGTCGATGTGTTGCGCGGCGCGGAGGGCGCGCCGTCGCTGGAGCGGGTGGATGTGGTCCAGCCGGTGCTGTTCGCGGTGATGGTGTCTCTCGCGGAGCTGTGGCGTTCGCTGGGCGTCGTCCCGGCCGCGGTGATCGGCCATTCGCAGGGTGAGATCGCCGCCGCGTGTGTGGCGGGAGCCCTGTCGTTGAAGGACGCGGCCCGTGTGGTGGCGCTGCGCAGCCAGGCCATTGGCCGGGTGCTGGCGGGCAGGGGCGGCATGGTGTCGGTGGCGCTGCCGGTTGCGGATGTGCGCGAGCGGATCGCGGTCTGGGGCGAGGAGCGGATCTCGGTGGCGGCGGTCAACGGGCCGTCGTCGGTGGTCGTCTCCGGTGAATCGGCCGCGCTGGACGAACTTCTGGCGTCCTGCGAGGCCGACGAGGTGCGGGCCCGGCGGGTGCCGGTGGACTACGCGTCGCACTCCGCCCAGGTCGAACTGCTCCGCGAGGAGCTGCTGGAGCTGCTGGCCCCCGTACAGCCGAAGAACGCCCAGGTGCCGTTCCTCTCCACGGTGACGGGGGAGTGGGTCGAGGGCCCTGAGCTGGACGCCGAGTACTGGTTCACCAACCTGCGGCGCACCGTTGAGCTGGAGGGCGCGGTCCGGCGGCTGCTGGACGAGGGCTTCGGTGTGTTCATCGAGTCCAGCGCCCACCCGGTGCTGACGATGGGCGTGCAGGAGACCGCCGAGGACGCCGGTGTGGACGCGGCCGCGATCGGGTCGCTGCGCCGTGACGAGGGCGGTCTTGACCGCTTCTGGGCCTCCGTCGGCGAGGCGTGGTCGCGCGGTGTGGCCGTGGACTGGGACGCGTTCTTCGACGGCACCGGCGCGCGCCGGATCGAGCTGCCCACGTACGCCTTCCAGCAGCGGCGCTACTGGCCCGAGGCCGCGCAGCCGCGGACCGCGGGGGAGAGCGGGCACGACGCCGTGGAGGCGAAGTTCTGGTCCGCCGTGGAGGCCGAGGACTGGCAGACGCTGGCCGCCGAGCTGACGGTCGAGGGCGATCAGCCCATGAGCGCCGTCCTGCCCGCCCTGGCATCGTGGCGCAGGCAGGCCCGTGAGCAGTCCACGGTGGACGGCTGGCGCTACCACGTGACGTGGAAGCCGCTCGCCGAGGAGCGGTCCGCGCGGCTGACCGGCGCCTGGCTCGTCGTCGCCCCGGCCACCGAGGACGCCTGGACCGACGCCGTGGCCGGCGTGCTCGCCGAACGCGGCGCCGACGTGACGCGGATCGCCGTGGACACCGCCATCGACGGCCGGGAGGAGCTGGCCGGGCGGCTGCGCACCGCGCTCGCCGAAGCCGGAGCCGGAGCCGGAGCCGGAGCCGAAGCCGGAGCCGGAGCCGGAGCCGGAGCCGGAGCCGGAGCCGAAACCGAGGCCGACGGTGCCGGAGCCGACGGCGCCGCGTTCGCCGGGGTGGTCTCGCTGCTGGCCCCGGCCGAGGGCGCACACCCCGAGCACGCCTCCCTGCCCGCCGGAACGGCCGCCCAGCTCGCGCTGGTCCAGGCCCTCGGCGACGCGGGGATCGGCGCGCCGCTGTGGTGCCTCACACACGGCGCCGTCTCCGTGGGCGGCACCGACCGCCCGGCCGCGCCCGAACAGGCCCTCGTCTGGGGCCTGGGCCGGGTGGCCGCGCTGGAGCACCTGGAGCGCTGGGGCGGTCTGATCGACCTGCCCGACACGCCCGACGAGCGCGCCCTGACCCGGCTGGTGGGCCTCCTCGCCTCCGACGGCGACGACGACCAGGCCGCGATCCGTGCCACGGGCGTCTTCGGGCCCCGCCTGGTGCGCGCCCCGCTGGCCGACACCTCCGCCGTACGGGCCTGGAAGCCGACCGGCACCACGCTGGTCACCGGCGGTACGGGACGGCTCGGCGCACAGGTCGCGCGGTGGCTGGCCCGCAACGGCGCCGACCATCTCGTCCTGGCGAGCCGCAGGGGCCCGGACGCCCCCGGTGCGGTCGAGCTGGAGGCCGAGCTGACCGCGCTCGGCGCCAAGGTCACCCTCGCCGCGTGCGATGTGACCGACCGCGCCGCGCTCGCCGACACCCTCGCGGCCATCCCCGCCGACCAGCCGCTGACGGCCGTCGTGCACACCGCCGCCGTCATCGACGACGGAGTGATCGAGGGGCTGACCCCCGATCAGGTCGAGCGGGTGCTGCGGCCGAAGGTGGACGCCACGCGCCATCTGCACGAGCTCACCCGCGAGCTGGACCTGACCGCGTTCGTGCTGTGCTCGCACTTCTCCGCCACCTTCGGCGCGCCCGGCCAGGGCAACCAGGCGCCCGGCAACGCCTTCCTGCACACCTTCGCCGAGCAGCGCCGCGCCGATGGGCTGCCCGCCACCACGCTGACCTTCGGCCCGTGGGGCGACGGCGCCACGGTGGACGGTGCCGTCGGCGACCGGATGCGCCGCCACGGCATCAACGAGATGGCGCCGGAGCCGGCCACCGCCACGCTCCAGCACGCGCTGGACCGCGACGAGACCGCGCTGACCGTCATCGACATGGACTGGCGGCGGTTCACCCTCGCCTTCACCGCCGACCGGCCGCGTCCGCTGCTGCACGACCTGCCCGAGGCCCGCGAGGTCGTCGAGGAGATGGCCGCGGCCGAGACCGACGACGCGGGCGCCGCCGGTGTGGCCCTGGCCGGGCAGCTCGCGGGCCTGCCGGAGACCGAGCGGGAACGGGTGCTGCTGGATCTGGTGCGCAGTGCGGTGGCCGCCGTGCTGGGCCACTCCGGCGCCCAGGCCATCGAGGCCGGCCGGGCCTTCAAGGAGTTGGGCTTCGACTCGCTGACCGCGGTCGAGCTCCGCAACCGGCTGGGCGCCGCGAGCGGGCTGAAGCTGCCCCCGAGCCTGATCTTCGACCACCCGACCCCGGCCGCCGTGGCCGCCTATCTGCGGGCCGGGATCGCGCCCGACGAGGCGGCCGACGGCACCGCGGTGCTCGAGGAGCTCGACAAGCTGGAGTCCGCGCTCACCGGCACCGCGCCCGACAACATCACCCGGGCCCGGATCACCATGCGGCTGCAGTCGCTGCTGGCGAAGTGGAACGAGTCGGACGGCACGGCGGTCACCGCAGAGCCCGCCGCCGCGGCGGCGCCGGAGCGCCCGGCGAAGGACACGGTGGACGCCGAGCAGCTCCAATCGGCCAGTGACGAAGAGCTCTTCGCATTCATCAACAAGGGCCTCGGAAGGGCTTGACGAGAATTTCGCTATTGACGTCGTATCCGATGTCGGCCAGGATTTTCTCTACCCGTCAATAGAGTTTCAAAATACCGGGTGGCCCCCTATCGCTCCTTGGGTATCCAGGGGGTCATAGGGGGCCTCTAGGGGTTGTTATGAGGGTTAGTTCCTACATAGCCTCTCAGCGAGAAGTCGACTGATTTGGTTGTTGGTTACCGGCTCCCGTTGAGGATCTGTGGAGCATTTCCGATGCCGTCTGCCGTAATTGGATTGCGTAAATGGCGAATGAAGAGACGCTGCGGGACTACCTCAAGCTGGTAACGGCGGATCTGCACCAGACTCGCCTCCGCCTGCAAGAGGCCGAGGCGAAGAACCACGACCCCATCGCCATCGTGGGGATCGGCTGCCGTTATCCCGGAGGCGTTCAATCGCCCGAGGACCTGTGGCGCATCGTCAGCGAGGGCGTCGACGCGGTCAGCGAGTTCCCGCTGGACCGCGGGTGGAATGTCGACACGATGTACCACCCGGACCCGGACCACCCCGGCACCAGCTATGTGCACGAGGGCGGATTCGTCGACGGCATCGCCGATTTCGATCCGTCGCTGTTCGGCATCAGCCCCCGGGAAGCACTCGGCATGGATCCGCAGCAGCGGATGCTGCTGGAGACCTCCTGGGAGGCGTTCGAGCGCGCCGGAATCGACCCGGTCGCGGTGCGCGGCCGGCAGATCGGCGTCTTCGTCGGCACCAGCAATCACGATTACCTGGGCGCGATCCTCAGTTCCCATGAGAACTTCGAGGGCTACTTCGGCACCGGTAACGCCGCGAGCGTCGCCTCCGGCCGCCTTTCCTACACCTTCGGTTTCGAGGGTCCGGCCGTCACCGTCGACACCGCCTGCTCCTCCTCGCTGGTGGCGCTCCACCTCGCCGTCCAGGCGCTGCGCAACGGCGAATGCTCGCTCGCCCTCGCCGGTGGCGCCACCCTGATGTGCGCGCCCGGCGTCTTCGTCGACTACAGCAAGATGCGCGGACTGGCCCTCGACGGCCGCTCCAAGCCCTTCGCCCCGGAGGCCGACGGCTTCTGCCTGGGCGAGGGCGTCGGCATGCTGCTCGTCGAGCGGCTGTCGGACGCCCAGCGCAAGGGCCACCCGGTGCTCGCCGTGGTCCGCGGCTCCGCCGTCAACCAGGACGGCGCCAGCAACGGCCTCACCTCGCCCAACGGCCCCTCGCAGCAGCGCGTCATCCTCCAGGCGCTGGCCAACGCCCGGCTCAGCCCCGACCAGGTGGACGCCGTCGAGGCCCATGGCACCGGCACCGCCCTCGGCGACCCGATCGAGGCGCAGGCACTGCTCGCCACCTACGGCCAGGACCGACCCGAGGGCAAACCGCTGCTCATCGGCTCCATCAAGTCCAACATCGGCCACGCCCAGGCGGGCGCCGGTGTCGGCGGCATCATCAAGATGGTCATGGCGATGCGGCACGGCCAGCTTCCCAAGACCCTGCATCTCACCGAGCCCACCCCGCATGTCGACTGGACGGCCGGGGACGTCGAACTGCTCACCGCCACCCGCGAGTGGGGCAAGGACCCCGAGGGCGCCACCCCGCGCCGCGCGGGCGTCTCGTCGTTCGGCATGAGCGGCACCAATGTGCACACCATCCTCGAGGAGGCCCCGGCCACCGCGGCCCCCGTCGGACACGCCGAGGGCGGCGAGCCGCAGTGGGCCGAACCGCCCCTCGTCCCGGTCGTGCTGTCCGGCAAGAACGAGCAGGCGCTGCGCGCCCAGGCGCTCCGGCTGCGGACCCATCTGGCCGCCCACCCCGGCCACCGCCTCGCCGACATCGGCTACTCCCAGGCCGTCACCCGCGCCGCCCTCGACCGCCGCGCCGCGGTCGTCGCCGCCGACCACGACGAGCTCCTCGCGGGCCTCGACGCGCTCGCCGAGGGCCGCCACCACCCCGAGGTGACCGAGGGTCTCGCCGCCGAGGGCAAGGTCGCGTTCCTGTTCACCGGGCAGGGCAGCCAGCGGCTCGGCATGGGCCGTGAGCTGTACGCGGCCTACCCGGCGTTCGCCGAGGCCCTGGACGCGGTCTGCGCCCAGCTCGACCGCTTCCTCGACCGGCCGCTGAAGGACGTGCTGTTCGGCGACGACGCCGCCACGCTCGACCGGACCGGCTACACCCAGCCCGCGCTGTTCGCGGTCGAGGTGGCCCTCTTCCGCCTCGTCGAATCCTGGGGGCTGCGGCCCGACTTCCTCTCCGGCCACTCCATCGGCGAGCTCAGCGCCGCCCATGTGGCCGGGGTGCTCTCGCTCACCCACGCCTCCGCCCTGGTGGCCGCGCGCAGCCAGCTGATGCAGCAACTCCCCACCGGCGGCGCGATGATCGCCGTGCAGGCGGCGGAGGACGAGGTGACGCCGCTGCTGACCGAGCGGGTGTCCATCGCCGCCATCAACGGCCCGACGTCGGTCGTCATCGCCGGTGACGAGGGCGCGGCCGTGGAGATCGCGGCGGGCTTCGAGGCGCAGGGCCGCAAGACCAAGCGGCTCACCGTGAGCCACGCGTTCCACTCCCCGCACATGGACGGGATGCTGGAGAACTTCCGTCAGGTGGCCGAGCGGCTGACCTACGAGGCTCCGAAGATCCCGATCGTCTCCAACCTCACCGGCACCCTGGTGAGCGCCGACGAGATCACCACGCCCGAATTCTGGGTCCGCCACGTCCGCGAGGCCGTCCGCTTCCTCGACGGCGTCCGCCGCCTCGAGGACCACGGCGTCACTACCTTCGTGGAACTCGGCCCCGACGGGGTGCTCTCCGCCATGGCCCAGGAGTGCGTGAGCGGCGGCCGGAACCGCACCTTCGCCTTCCTGCCCGCCCTGCGCTCCGGCCGCCCCGAGGCCCGCACCCTGAGCAACGCGCTCGCCCAGGCCCATGTCCGCGGCCTGCCCGTGGACTGGGCCAGGTACTACGCGGGCACCGGCGCCCGCCGCGCCGAGCTGCCCACCTACGCCTTCCAGCGGCAGCGCTACTGGCCCGCCAACCCCTTCTCGTACGGTGTCGACTCGGCCGCCGCCGAGGCCGCCGCACCGGCCGTGGCCGACGCCCGGTTCTGGGAGGTCGTGCACAGCGAGGACCTGCCCGCCCTGGTCGAAACCCTCGGCCTCGACGGCGACCAGCCCCTCAGCGAGGTGCTGCCGGTCCTGTCCGCGTGGCGCCGGCAGAGCCACGTCGACACCACCGTCGACAGCTGGCGCTACCGCGTCACCTGGACACCGCTGCCGCAGACCCCGGACAAACCGCTCACCGGCACCTGGCTCGTGGTCACCCCCGAGGGACACGCCGACGACCCCTGGGTGGCGGAGCCGCTGCGGCTGCTGGCCGAACGCGGCGTCACCGTCCACCGGATCGACGTCGACGGCACCACCGCCGAGCGAGCCGACCTCGCCGAGCGGATCCGCGCCACCCTGAGCCCGGACCCGGCGGCCCCGGCCCCGGCCCCGTCCTTCGACGGTGTGCTCTCCCTGCTCGGCCTGGACCAGCGCCCGCACGACCGGCACCCCTCGCTCACCGCCGGACTCGCGGGCACCCTCGCCCTCGTCCAGGCCCTCGGCGACGCCGACCTCGACGCCCCGCTGTGGGCCGCCACCCGCGGCGCGGTCTCCGTCGGCCGCTCCGACCGGCTCACCAGCCCCGAACAGGCCCAGATCTGGGGCCTGGGCCGCACCGCCGCCCTCGAACACCCCGAGCGCTGGGGCGGCCTGATCGACCTGCCCGAGACCGCCGACGACCGCGCCCTCGGGCGGCTCGCCGACATCCTCGCCGGGCCCGACGGCATCAGCGGCGAGGACCACCTCGCCATCCGCCCGCAGGGCATCCACGCCCGCCGGCTGGCCCGCGCCCCGCACCACGAGACCACCGAGGACGGCTGGACCACCCACGGCACCGCGCTGATCACCGGCGGCACCGGCGCCCTCGGCGGCCATGTCGCCCGCTGGCTCGTGGCCCACGGCGCCCAGCACATCCTGCTCACCAGCCGCCGTGGCCCCGACGCGCCCGGCGCGGCCGAGCTGCGGGACGAACTCACCGCCCTCGGCGCCCAGGTGACCGTCGCCGCCTGCGACATGGCCGACCGCGACGCCCTCGCCGGGCTGCTGGCGACCGTCCCCGCGGACCTCCCGCTGACCACGGTCGTCCACGCCGCCGGAGTGCTGGACGACGGGGTGCTCGACGCCCAGACCCCGCAGCGCATGGCCGATGTGCTGCGCGCCAAGGCCGACTCCGCCCGCCATCTGCACGAGCTCACCCGCGGTCTCGACCTGTCCGCCTTCGTGCTCTTCTCCTCCATGGCCGCCACCTTCGGCGCCGCCGGACAGGCCAACTACGTGGCCGCCAACGCCTACCTCGACGCGCTCGCCGAACAGCGCCGCGCCGAGGGCCTGCCCGCCACCTCGATGGCCTGGGGCGCCTGGGCCGACGGCGGCATGGCCACCGACGAGCTGGTGGCCGAGCGGCTCCGGCAGTCCGGGCTGCCCGCCCTCGCCCCCGAACCGGCCACCGCCGCCCTGGGGGCCGCGCTCGACCTCGACGAGACCTTCTCCCTCGTCGTGGACATCGAATGGAACCGCTTCGCGCCCGGCCTCGCCGGCCACCGCCCGAACCCGCTGCTCGCCGACCTCTCCGAGGCCAAGCGCGCGATCGAGGTGGCACGCACCGCCACCGGCGGCCCCGCCATCCCCGGCCGGCCCACGTCGCTGGCCCAGCGGCTGACCGACGCCGGAACCGACGAGGAACGCGACCAGATCGCCCTGGACTTCGTCCGCACCCAGGTGGCCGTCGTCCTCGGCCACCCCGGGCCGGACTCGGTGGAGCCCAGCCGCGCCTTCCGCGACCTCGGCTTCGACTCGCTGACCGCGGTCGAGATCCGCAACCTGCTGTCCACGCTCACCGGGCTGAAGCTGCCCGCCACCATCATCTTCGACTACCCCACCCCGATCGCCCTCGCCGACCACCTCCAGGCCGAACTCATCGGCTCGCGCCCGGCCGTGACCGGAGCGTCGTCGGTGGGCGTGGCCCTGGACGACGACCCCATCGCGATCGTCGGCATGAGCTGCCGCTTCCCCGGTGGTGTGCGGTCGCCTGAGGAGCTGTGGCGGCTCCTGGCGTCCGGCCAGGACGCGGTGACGGGCTTCCCCGCCGACCGTGGCTGGGACCTGGAGGCGCTGTACGACCCGGAGGGCGCGGGCGAGCACACCAGCTACGTCCGCGAGGGCGGATTCCTCGCCGACGCCGCCGAGTTCGACCCCGTCTTCTTCGGGATCTCGCCGCGTGAGGCGCTGGCCATGGACCCGCAGCAGCGGTTGCTGCTGGAGACCTCGTGGGAGGCGTTCGAGCGGGCCGGGATCGACCCGACCACGCTGCGCGGCCAGCAGGTCGGCGTGTTCGCCGGTACCAACGGCCAGGACTATCTGCCCGTGATCCTCTCCGCCCCCGATGGTTCGGAAGGCTTCATGGGGACGGGTAACGCGGCCAGTGTGATGTCGGGCCGGGTGTCCTACGCGTTGGGCCTGGAAGGCCCGGCGGTGACGGTGGACACGGCCTGCTCTTCGTCGTTGGTGGCGTTGCACTGGGCGATTCAGGCGTTGCGTGCGGGTGAGTGTTCGTTGGCGTTGGCCGGTGGTGTGACGGTGATGTCGACGCCGGGTTCGTTTGTGGACTTCAGTCGTCAGCGTGGGCTGGCTTCTGATGGGCGGATCAAGGCGTTCGCGGCGGGTGCGGATGGCACTGGCTGGGGTGAGGGTGTGGGCATGCTGCTCGTGGAGCGGCTGTCGGATGCCCGGCGTAACGGTCATGAGGTGCTGGCGGTCGTGCGTGGCTCCGCCATCAACCAGGACGGTGCGTCGAATGGTCTGACGGCGCCGAACGGTCCCTCGCAGCAGCGGGTGATCCGGCAGGCGTTGGCGGGTGCGGGGTTGTCGGCGTCCGAGGTGGACGCGGTCGAGGCCCATGGCACGGGCACCAAGCTGGGTGACCCGATCGAGGCGCAGGCGCTGCTCGCCACCTACGGCCAGGAGCGGGAGCCGGAGCAGCCGCTGTGGCTCGGCTCCATCAAGTCCAACTTCGGCCATACGCAGGCCGCGGCCGGTGTCGCCGGTGTGATGAAGATGGTGCTGGCCATCCAGCACGGACTGCTGCCGCGGACCCTCAACGTCGATGAGCCCACCCCGCATGTGGACTGGTCGGCGGGCGCGGTGTCGCTGCTGACCGAGGCGCGGGAGTGGCCGGAGACCGGCCGTCCGCGCCGGGCCGCGGTGTCCTCGTTCGGCATCAGCGGCACCAACGCGCACACCATCATCGAGCAGGCCCCGGTGTACGCGGACGAGACCGAGGACACGGCGCCCGCCGCCGCGCCCCGGTCCGGCTCCCCCGCCACCTGGGTGCTCTCGGCCAAGTCCCCCGAGGGCCTGCGCGACCAGGCCGTACGGCTGCGCGCCCACCTCGACGAGCGGCCCGAGCTGGACCTCACCGACGTGGCGTGCACGCTCGCCACGCGCCGTACCGCCTTCGAGGAGCGCGCGGCGCTGGTGGCCGATGACCGGGACGGGCTGCTGTCCGGCCTGGCGGCGCTCGCCGAGGGACGGGGCACGCCCAAGCTCGTCAAGGGCTCGGTGGCCGGTGGCAAGGTGGCGTTCCTGTTCACCGGGCAGGGCAGCCAGCGGCTCGGCATGGGCCGTGAGCTGTACGAGACCTTCCCGGTGTTCGCGGACGCCCTGGACGAGGTGTGTGCCCACCTGGACACGCACCTCGAACGGCCGCTGCGGGACGTGCTGTTCGGCGACGACGCCGAGGCGCTGGATCGGACCGGCTTCACCCAGCCCGCGCTGTTCGCCATCGAGGTGGCGCTGTTCCGGCTGGTCGAGGCATGGGGCCTCAAGGCCGATTTCGTCTCCGGGCACTCGATCGGTGAGCTGGCCGCCGCGCATGTGGCCGGTGTGCTCTCGCTCGCCGACGCCGCCAAGCTGGTGGCGGCCCGTGGCCGTCTGATGCAGGCGCTTCCGGCCGGTGGCGCGATGATCGCCGTCCAGGCTTCCGAGGACGAGGTCACGCCGCTGCTGACCGAGCGGGTCAGCATCGCCGCGCTCAACGGGCCGTCGTCGGTGGTCATCGCGGGTGATGAGGACGCGGCCGGGGAGATCGCGGCCGCGTTCAAGGCGCAGGGTCGTAAGACCAAGCGGCTCACCGTGAGCCACGCGTTCCACTCTCCGCGTATGGACGGGATGCTGGAGGCGTTCCGCGAGGTGGCCGAGGGGCTGATCTACGAGGCCCCGCGTATCCCGATCGTGTCCAACCTGACGGGCGAGCTTGTCTCCGCCGAGGAGATCGCGACCGCCGACTTCTGGGTGCGCCACGTCCGCGAGGCGGTCCGCTTCCTCGACGGTGTGCGGACGCTGGAGGCGCGGAACGTCACCACGTTCATCGAGCTGGGCCCCGACGGTGTCCTCACCGCGATGGCCCAGGAGTGTGTGACCGACTCCGCGGCGGACGCCGCGTTCGTCTCCGCGCTGCGCAAGGGCCGCCCCGAGGGTGAGGCGCTCGCGAAGGCCGTCGCACGGGCCCATGTGCGTGGCGTGGCGGTGGACTGGGCGGCCTACTACGCGCGTACCGGCGCCGCGCAGGTCACGCTGCCCACGTACGCCTTCCAGCGGCAGCGCTACTGGCCGAAGGTCTCGTCGCTGTTCCTCGGCGACGTGGCCGCGGTCGGGCTGGGCGAGGCCGGGCATCCGCTGCTCGGCGCCAGCGCCGAACTGCCGGACGCGGACGGGATGCTGTTCACCGGACGGCTGGCGCTGTCCACGCACCCGTGGCTCGCGGGTCACACCATCCTGGACACGGTGCTGCTGCCCGGCACCGCGTTCGTGGAGCTGGCGATCCGCGCCGGTGACCAGGTCGGCTGCGACTACCTGGAGGAGCTGACCCTCGAGGCACCGCTGGTGCTGCCCGCGCGGGGCGGCGTCCAGCTGCGGCTCTCGGTCGGTGCGGCCGACGAGACGGGCCGCCGCCCGCTGTCGCTGCACTCCCGGCTGGAGAGCCTGCCCGCCGAGGAGCCGTGGACCCGGCACGCCGCCGGTGTCCTGGCGTCCGGCGGCCGTCCGGAGGCGTCGTTCGAGCTGAGCGCGTGGCCCCCGGCGGACGCGACCGAGGTGGAGCTGGACGGCCGCTACGAGGGCCTGCTGGACATCGGCTTCGCCTACGGCCCCGCGTTCCAGGGGCTGCGCAGGGCGTGGCAGCGCGGTGGCGAGGTGTTCGCCGAGGTGGTGCTGGACGAGGAGACGGCCGAGGGGGCCGCCGCGTTCGGGCTGCACCCGGCGCTGCTGGACTCCGCCCTGCACGCCATCGGCATGGGCGGCCTGGGCAACACGGGCGGCGAGGGGCGGCTGCCGTTCGCCTGGACCGGCGTGTCGCTGTACGCGAGCGGCGCCTCGGCGCTGCGGGTGCACCTGGCCCCCGCGGGCACCGACGGTGTCCGGCTGGAGATCGCCGACACCACCGGCGCGCCGGTCGCGGCCGTCGAGACGCTCGGGCTGCGCCCGGTCTCGGCCGAGCAGATCCAGAGCGCGCGCACGGCCTACCACGATTCGCTGTTCCGCCTGGAGTGGGCGACCACGGCCGGGCTCGCCGACGCGGCCGGGGCGGATGTTCCCGCCGACGGCCGGTGGGCGGTGCTGGGCGCCGATCCGCTCGGGCTCGGGACCTCGGCGTACGGGGACCTGGAGACGCTGGCCGGGGCGGTCGCCGCGGGCACCGCGCCCGTGCCCGAGTACGTCGTCGTGTCGCCGTCCGCCGAGGTCGGTGAGCAGGTGGCCCGTGCGGCGCACCGTGCCGCCGCCGCGGCGCTCTCCGTCGTCCAGCGGTGGCTGGAGGAGGAGCGGTTCGGGGACGCCCCGCTGGTCGTGGTGACCCGTGGCGCGGTGGCCGTCGAGGACGACGAGCCGGTGGCGGATCTGGCCGGTGCGGCCGTCTGGGGTCTGCTGCGCTCGGCGCAGTCGGAGAACCCGGGCCGCTTCGTGCTGGTGGACACCGACGGCGCGGACGAGTCGCTGCGGGCGCTGCCCGCCGCTCTGGCCTCGGACGAGCCGCAGCTGGCGATCCGCGCGGGCGCGGTGTCCGTGCCGCGGCTGGCACGGGTGGCCGTCGAGCCGGAGGGCGACGACGCCCGGGGTCTCGACCCCGAGGGCACGGTGCTGGTGACCGGCGCGTCCGGTTCGCTGGGCGGTCTGGTGGCCCGGCATCTGGTGGCCGAGCGTGGCGTACGGCAGCTGCTGCTGGTGAGCCGTCGCGGCGACCAGGCCCCGGGTGCGGAAGAACTCGCCGCTGAATTGGTCGAGTTGGGGGCCACGGTCAGCTGGTCGGCGTGTGATGTGGCGGACCGGGACGCGCTCGCCGCGACCCTCGCCACCGTCCCCGTCGAGCATCCGCTGACGGCGGTCGTGCACACCGCAGGCGTGTTGGACGACGGTGTGATCGGCTCGCTCACCCCCGAGCGCGTCGACCGCGTCATGCGCCCCAAGGTGGACGCGGGGTGGAACCTCCATGAGCTGACCCGCGAGCTGGACCTGACCGCCTTCGTGCTGTTCTCGTCCTCCTCCGGTGTGTTCGGCGGCCCGGGGCAGGGCAACTACGCCGCCTCCAACGCCTTCCTGGACGCCCTCGCCCGCCACCGCGCCGCCCAGGGCCTGCCCGCCACCGCGCTCGCGTGGGGTCTGTGGGCCGGGGCCGGTATGGGCAGCACCCTGGACGAGGCCGACATCGCCCGGATGCGGCGCGCCGGACTGCCGCCGCTGCCGGTGGCCGAGGGCCTCGCGCTGCTCGACACCGCGCTGACCGTCTCCGAGGCGTCGCTGGTGCCGATGCGGGTGGACATCGCGGCCCTGCGCACCCAGGCCGCCGGCGGCGCGGTCTCGCCCCTGTTCCGCGGTCTGGTGCGGATCCCGGCACGGCGCGCGGTGGACGCGGTCGCGGCGGGCGGCGAGTCCGGCCTGGCCGGGCGGCTCGCCGGGCTGTCCGAGCCCGAGCAGGAGCGGCTGCTGCTGGATCTGGTCCGGGCGCAGGTGGCCACCGTGCTCGGCTACGCCGGTGCGGAGACCATCGGTTCCGGCCGGGCGTTCAAGGAGCTGGGCTTCGACTCGCTGACCGCCGTAGAGCTGCGCAACCAGCTCAACACGGTCACCGGGCTGCGGCTGCCCGCGACACTCATCTTCGACTATCCGGACCCGCAGGTCCTGGCCCGCCATCTGCGCACCGAGCTCGTCGGCGCGCAGTCCCCGGTGGTGCACACGCCGGTGCCGGTCGTGGCCGCCACCGACGACGAGCCGATCGCCATCGTGGCGATGAGCTGCCGCTACCCCGGCGGGGTCACCACCCCCGAGGAGCTGTGGCAGCTGCTCGCCGCGGGCGAGGACGGCATCTCCCGCTTCCCGGACAACCGTGGCTGGGACCTCGAGGCACTCTACGACCCGGACCCGGAGACCCAGGGCACCTCCTACGCCCGCGAGGGCGGATTCCTGCACGACGCCGCCGAGTTCGACCCGGCGTTCTTCGGGATCTCGCCGCGTGAGGCGCTGGCGATGGACCCGCAGCAGCGGCTGCTGCTGGAGACCTCGTGGGAGGCGTTCGAGCGCGCCGGTATCGACCCGCTGTCCGTGCGCGGCAGCAGGACCGGTGTGTTCGCGGGCGTCATGTACCACGACTACGGGTCCCGGCTGCACGCCGTCCCCAGCGAGGTCGAGGGCTACCTCGGCACCGGCAGCTCCAGCAGCGTGGTGTCCGGTCGCGTGGCCTACACCTTCGGTCTGGAGGGTCCGGCCGTCACGGTCGACACGGCCTGCTCGTCGTCGCTGGTGGCGCTGCACCTGGCCGCGCAGGCGCTGCGCCAGGGCGAGTGCTCGCTGGCGCTGGCCGGCGGTGTCACGGTGATGTTCACCCCGGGTACGTTCATCGACTTCAGCCGCCAGCGCGGACTGGCCAGGGACGGCCGCTGCAAGTCGTTCGCGGCCGCCGCCGACGGCACCGGCTGGGGCGAGGGCGCGGGCATGCTGCTTTTGGAGCGGCTGTCGGACGCCCGTCGACACGGCCATGAGGTGCTGGCGATCGTGCGCGGCTCGGCCGTCAACCAGGACGGCGCGTCCAACGGTCTGACCGCGCCCAACGGCCCGTCCCAGCAGCGCGTCATCCGTCAGGCCCTCGCCAACGCCCGCCTGACCACCGGTGAGGTGGACGTGGTCGAGGCGCACGGCACCGGCACCACCCTGGGCGACCCCATCGAGGCGCAGGCGCTGCTGGCCACCTACGGCCGGGAGCGGGACGCGGAACAGCCGCTGTGGCTGGGCTCCGTCAAGTCCAACCTGGGCCACACCCAGGCCGCCTCCGGTGTCGCCGGTGTCATCAAGATGGTCCTGTCGATGCGGCACGGTCTGCTGCCGCGGACGCTGCACGTGGACGAGCCGTCGCCGCATGTGGACTGGTCGGCGGGCGCGGTGTCGCTGCTGACCGAGGCGCGGGAGTGGCCGGAGAGCGGCCGTCCGCGCCGGGCCGCGGTGTCTTCGTTCGGCATCAGCGGCACCAACGCCCACGCCATCATCGAGCAACCGCCCGCCGTCGAGCCGAACGAGCCCGCGGCGGAGCCCGAGGCCCTGCCGTACGTGCCGGTGCTGCTGTCGGCCCGTACCGAGGACGCTGTGCGGGCCCAGGCGCGGCGGCTGCGCTCGCGGATCGCCGCCGAGCCCGGGGCCTCCCTCACCGACCTGGGGTTCTCGCTCGCCACGACCCGCGCCGCGCTGGAACACCGCGTCGCCCTGGTGGCCGAGGGCCATGACGAGGCGCTGGGCGCGCTGGACGCGCTGGCGCGCGGTGAGCACCCGGCGCAGGCGCTGCGCGGGACGGCCACCGAGGGCAAGGTGGCGTTCCTGTTCACCGGTCAGGGCAGCCAGCGGCTCGGCATGGGCCGTGAGCTGTACCGGACGTTCCCGCGCTTCGCGGAGGCGCTGGACGAGGTGTGCGACGCGCTGGACCCGCACCTCGAACGGCCGCTGAAGACGGTGCTGTTCGGGGAGGATGCCCAGGCCCTGGACCGCACCGCGGTCACCCAGCCCGCGCTGTTCGCCGTCGAGGTCGCGCTGTTCCGGCTGGTCGAGGCGTGGGGTGTGAAGCCGGACTACCTGTCCGGCCACTCCATCGGAGAGCTGGCCGCCGCGCATGTGGCGGGCGTGTTCTCGCTCGCCGACGCGTGCGCGCTGGTCGCGGCCCGTGGCCGGCTGATGCAGGAGCTGCCCGCCGATGGCGCGATGATCGCCGTTCAGGCGTCCGAGAGCGAGGTGGCGCCGCTTCTGAACGAGCGCGTCTCGATTGCCGCCCTCAACGGCCCGAACTCCGTGGTCATCGCGGGCGACGAGGACGCGGCGACGGAGATCGCGGCGGACTTCGAGGCGAAGGGCCGTAAGACCAAGCGGCTCACGGTCAGCCACGCCTTCCACTCGCCGCAGATGGACCCGATGCTCGCGGACTTCCGCAAGCTGGCCGCGTGCCTGACCTACAGCGCCCCGAAGATCCCGCTGGTGTCCTGCCTCACCGGCACCGTGGTCTCCGCCGAAGAGGTCCGCCTGCCGGAGTTCTGGGTGCGCCACGTCCGCGAGTCCGTCCGCTTCGTCGACGGCGTCCGCACCCTGCGCGAACAGGGCGTGACGACTTATCTGGAGCTCGGCCCGGACGGGGTGCTCTCCGCGATGGGCGAGGACTGCCTCGCCGGGACGGAGACCGGGAACGGGACCGGGACCGGGACCGGGACCGACGGCGGTGTGAACACCGACGCGGTGTTCGTCCCCACCCTGCGCGGTGGCCGCCCCGAGGCCCAGGCACTCGCCACCGCCCTCGCCCACGTCCATGTCCGCGGCGCGGTCCCGGACTGGGCGGCGGTCTACGGCGGGCGCGGCGCCCGCCGCGTGGAGCTGCCCACCTACGCCTTCCAGCGCCAGCGCTACTGGCTCGACGTGGGCATCTCCGTCGAGGACGTGATCTCCGCGGGCCTCGACACGGCCGACCACCCGCTGCTGGGCGCGGCGGTGGAACTTCCCGACACAGGTGGCTTCGTGTTCACCGGGCGGCTGTCGCTGCTCACCCACCCCTGGCTGGCCGACCACGCCGTCATGGACACCGTGCTGCTGCCCGGCACCGCCTTCGTGGAACTCGCGCTGCGCGCCGGTCACGAGGCGGGCTGTGACACGGTCGAGGAGCTGACCCTCCAGGCCCCGCTGGTCCTGCCCGAACAGGGCGCCGTCCAGCTGCGGCTGGAACTCGCGGCGGCCGACGAGACCGGGCGGCGCCCGCTGACCCTGCACTCCCGCCGGGAGGACGTGCCCGCCGACGAGCCGTGGATCCGCCACGCCACCGGCTTCCTCGCCCCGGGCGAGCAGGTGAGCGACGCCGAGCGGGTGGACCTGAGCGCCTGGCCCCCGGCCGACGCGACGGCCCTCGCCACCGAGGAGTTCTACGAGGGCGCGGCCGCCGCCGGACTCGGCTACGGCCCGGTCTTCCAGGGGCTGCACACCGCCTGGCGGCGCGGCGACGAACTGTTCGCCGAGATCCGGCTGCCCCAGGGCTTCGAGCCCCAGGCCGCCGCGTACGGGGTGCATCCGGCGCTGCTGGACGCCGCCCTGCACACCCTCGGCCTCGACCAGGAGGGCGAGGGCGGCGAGGGGGCGCGGCTGCCGTTCGCCTGGACCGGCGTACGGCTGCACACCGGCGGTGCCGCATCGCTGCGCGTACGGCTGCGGCCCGGCGCCGACGGGGTGTCGCTGCACCTCGCCGACGGCACCGGCGCCGCCGTGGCCACTATCGACGGCCTGGTGCTGCGCCCGCTGGCGGCCGAGCAGCTGGACGCCTCGCGGGCCGGGCACCACGAGTCGCTGTTCCGCCCCGAGTGGGCGGCCCTGTCCGCGCCCGCCACCGACATCCCGCTCGGCGAGCGCTGGGTGACCCTCGGCGCCCCCCCCGGCTTAACCCGCGCGCGCGGTCTCGCGGGCGGCCACCCCGCGCACTCGCGGCGGGCGGCCCCCCC
>NZ_JBHYVB010000141.1:0-31231 GCF_042750115.1 Streptomyces sp. NPDC059455 | reverse complement strand
CAAGAGGGTGTTCAGGTCTTGCGTCACAACATGATCTTGAACACCCTCTCCTCATGCCTGACACCTGGCCCAAGACATCGGACTTACTCGTCTAGTGATCGCCAGGGCGGCCTCGGCGTCCCGGTGGTTCCCGTTGGCGGCGGAATGGGCCAGGACATCGGCCAGGACGGTGCGGGCGGTGGCGGCCAGCGGGTTGTCCTCGGGGGCCGATCCGATCACGTCCCGCAACAGGGCTGCGGCCCGTTCCAGATACCCCGGGTCACCGCTGCGCTGGGCCAGCAGCCAGTCGAGATTGGAGGCCATCGTCCCTTCAAGGAGCCCCACTTCGGCGGCGAAGTTCCGCGTCCGGTTGTCGAGGTGCGGGACCAGGCCCGGGTCCAGTTCGAGAACGACTGGCCAGTCGGCACGGTCGGCGGCCTCCGGCTCCAGCGCTGCCGGGGCCAGCTCGCCGTAGTCCGCGATGCCCGGCGCCAGCACGTCCGCCAACAGCAGCAGGTACGCGTGGAGCTTCGCGACGCGGGCCCGCTCCGGCGTGTTCGACGGCAGCCCTGGCAGGGCCTGCCGGGCCAGGTCGACAGCGCGGAGGACGCCCTCGGCGCGGGCCGCTGGTGTGCCCGTGCCCGGTCCGACCGCGCGGACGAGCGCGCCCAGCAGCGGGATGCCGGCCGGATCCAGCCGTATCTCGACCAGCGCGCCGCTGTCCCGGTCCGGACGCGAGCCGTTCAGTTCCATGAACAGCCACACCAGCAGGCGCGTGAACCGCGCGGTGCTGAGGGAGGATGCCAGGGACACCGGGCCTTGGATGGCGTCGGCGACCGAATCGGGGGCCGGTCGCGCCAGCGGCTGGTCGCTCCGCCGCCGCACCGCCGCGGTCGACTTGTGGAACTCCAGGTCCAACGGGGCCCGTGCGATGCGCTCGACGACCTCCCGGGCCTCCGTCAGGTCCGCGCGCGTCGGCTCGGGTGCCGCGGCGTCGGCGACTTCGCCCAGCAACAGGCCGACCAGCACCGTCCGGGCCTCCACCGCCGGCAGGTGGGTGACCGGCAGGGCGCGGTCGGCCCAGCGCAGGTGGCGCAGCGCCGTCTCCCGTTCCCCGGGGCCCGGGTCGCCGCCGTGGGCTTACCGCAGACCGAGCAGGGCGCCTAGCTGGGGCACGACGAACGCCCGGTCCGGGCAGTCCGGCGGCAGTAGCTCCTCGACGGCGGTCAGCCGGTCGATCACTCGGAGCAGCGCGGCGGACTCCAGCATGCCGTCGGCGTTGCCGCTCAGCAGCTCCCGGGCCTCCCGGACGGCGGCGACGGCCCGTGCCCGGAGCTCGTCCGGCGCGCCGTCGTCGGTCGGGTGTTCCCCCTCGCCCGTCACCGCGTCCCCCTTCCCCGCCCCGACTTCCCCGCCCCGACTTCCCCGCCGCGGACCTGGTCGCGTTCCTCGTAGTCCGGCTCGTGCCGGTCCGGTCTTCAAAGAGGGGCGCCCTGCTCGCGACGCCTCGCTGCCTTGTCGGATCGCCAAGTACGCCCAGTACGAGGGCGTTCCTCCGCCTTGTGATGCTCCCCCAACTACCGCTGGGAGATGCCCCCTGCACCAGACGCCGCTCACGGCCGGACGCCCCAACCGGGCGGCCGGTCTACGCGATCAACCCACTCGCCGTCGCCCGCTATCGGGACCGCCACACCGTCGCGCGCCGCAAGTCTGATGCGGTGGACGCCGCGGCTCTGGCCAACATCCTGCGGGTCGACCGGGACGCGCACCGGCCCCTACCTGCAGACTCGGAGCTTGCCCAGGCCATCGCCGTCCTGGCGCGTGCCCAGCAGGACGCGGTCTGGGACAAGGGTCAGGCCCAGAACAAGCTCCGCTCACAGCTGCGCGAATTCTACCCGGCGATCCTGGCCGCGTTCGCCGAGCACCGTTTCGGCCTGTGTGCCACCGAGGCCCGCACCATCCTGGCGGCCGCCCCGACACCCACGGAAGCCGCCCAGCTCACACGCCGCCAGCTTCGGTCCCTGCTCAAACGCGCCGGCCGCGTCCGCGGCATCGAAGCCGAGGCCGACCGGCTATACGAGATCTTCCGCCGCGCCTACATGCACCACCTTCCCCAGGTCGAAGCAGCTTTCGGTCGGCAGACTCTTGCGCTGCTACGGCAGCTGAACGCCGCGTGCACCAACGCCGACGAGCTCGAAGCCGCCTGCGCCGAAGTCTTCGACGTGCACCCCGACGCGCCGATCTACACGAGTTTCCCGGGCCTGGGCTCCCTATCCGGGGCCCGGATCCTGGCCGAGATCGGCGACGACCAGGCTCGGTTCGAATGTGCTGGATCGCTGAAGGCGTACGCGGGCAGCGCGCCGGTCACCAGAGCCAGCGGAAAGAGCTGCGTGGTGCTGAGCCGCAAGGTCAAGAATCAGCGGCTGGCCGCCGTCGGCTACGTCTGGGCCTTCTCCTCCTTGACAAAGTCGCCCGGCGCCAGAGCCCACTACGACCGGCGGCGGAAGGCCGGGGACCGGCACACCGCCGCGCAGCGCAACCTGTTCAACCGGTTCATGGGGATGCTCTACTTCTGTCTCCAGCACCGGGAGCCCTACGACGAGTCGAAGGCATTCCCCAGCCATCTGTCTGCAGAAGTTCTCACCCAGGCCGCTTGACGCACTAACCGCGTGGGATGTCTGTGGCAAGGGGGGGAAGCGGTGCCCGCCGTCGTACAACTGCCCGCAGGGAGGGCGCTGACGGTCCGGTCGGCCGCCGACATCTTCCTGGACTCGCTCGGCAACCCGAACACGGTCCGGAACTACGGGATCGGGGTGGGCAAGACCGCCGAGCGGATCGGTGAGGTCCGGCCGCTCGCGTCGGTCGCGGACGACGAGATCGGCGGGGCCCTGGAGACGCTGTGGGGCCACTCCGCGGCGAACACCTGGAACGCGCGCCGCGCGTCGGTCCTGTCCTGGCTCGGCTGGTGCCGCGAGCGCGGGTACGACGGCCCGGCGGTCCCGGCCTGGGCGAAGCGGATGCCCCGGCCCGACTCGCAGACCCCGGCCCGCTCGAAGATGGCGGTCGACCGGCTGATCGCCCGGCGCGAGGTCGCGCTGCGGGAGAAGACGCTGTGGCGAATGCTCTACGAGACCTGCGCCCGCGCCGAGGAGATCCTGGAAGTCAACATCGAGGAGCTGGACCTCGCCGGGCGCCGGGCCCCGGTGAAGGCCAAGGGCGCCGCCGCCCGCCGCCGGGGCGGCCGGGCGCGGGAGGACTTCGTCCTGGAGACCGTCTACTGGGACGCCGGCACCGCGCGGCTCCTGCCCCGCCTGATCAAGGGCCGCACCCGCGGGCCGGTGTTCGTCACCCATCGCCGCCCCGGTCCGGGGAAGGTCGTGAGCCCGCGCGATGTGTGCCCGGACACCGGCCTCGCCCGCCTCTCCTACGGCCAGGCCCGCGCCCTGCTCGACGCCCACACCGCAGTCGGCGGGGTGCCGGGCACAGGCTGGGACCTGCACGAATACCGCCATTCTGGTCTCACCCACCTCGGCGAGGCCGGGGCCAGCCTGCCCATGCTGATGGCGAAGTCCCGGCACAAGAAGCCGGAGAACGTACGGCGCTACTTCCACCCCTCGGCGGATGCGATCGCCGAGGTCACCAGCCTGCTCGCGCCCGGAGACAGCAGACGCTGAGGTCTTAGCCAAGGCTGAAGCGTACGACCGAAACTCGTCGACTTCACCTATGCGGCGGGGTTCGTGGGCAGGAGCCGGGCGAGCCAGTCGGTGCGGGTTCGGCGGGCTGTGGCCGAGATGTGTGCCTGCGGGTACAGGGCGTCGAATCCGTGGAAGCCGCCTGCCCAGACGTGGAGTTCGGCCTGGCCGCCGGCCGCCCAGATGCGGGTGGCGTAGTCGGTGTCCTCGTCGCGGAAGACTTCGGCGGAGCCGGTGTCGATGTAGGTGGTCGGCAGGCCCGCGAGGTCGTCGGCCAGGGCGGGTGAGACGTATGCGGGTACCTCGTCGTCGGTGAGGTCGCCGAGGAGGCAGCGCCATCCGAATCCGTTCATCTCGCGGGTCCAGACGCCGGGCCCGTTCGAGTACTGGAGGCTGGAGGTGGTGGTGTTGCGGTGGTCGAGCATGGGGCCGATCAGGACTTGGGCGGCGATCGTCGGGGTGCCGAGATCGCGGGCCAGCAGGGTGACGCCGGCGGCGAGGCCGCCGCCCGCGCTGGCGCCTGCGACGATGATCCGGGCGGGGTCGATGCCCAGTTCGGCGGCGTGGTCGGCGATCCAGAGCAGTCCCTGGTAGCAGTCGTCGACCGGGATGGAGCCGGGGGACTCGGGCGCGAGCCGGTAGTCGACGGAGACCACGACGGCGCCGAACTCGTCGAGCCACTCCAGCGGGATGTCGATCTGTGAGAAGCGGTCGCCCATGACCATCCCGCCGCCGTGCATCCAGTAGACGCAGGGTGCGGCAGCGGTGCGATCGCTGTTCGCGGGGCTGAAGACGGACAAGGGGATCGGGGTGCCGTCCGGACTCGCAACGGTGACCTCGCGCCGGTCGATAGCGCGACCTTCGAGGAGGGGTTCGACGGGCATCGAGGAGAAGGGGCGTACCTGCGCCAGCACTTCCGGGCTGAGCTGGGACATCAGCGGCATGTCGGCCAGGAGTTCATGCAGTTCGGGGTCGAGGGAGGGGCGTGCTGTGGTCATGGTCGTTGCCTCTCGTGGGTGGTGGCGGGACGGTCGGGCGAGGACGGGGGCCACCTCGGTGGGCACCGAGGCGGCAGAGGCTGGGGTGTGGGGTGTTCGGCGGGTCAGAGGGCGGATTTGCCGCGGACCGGAACGTAGTCGGTGTACTCGGAGTCCTTGGCGAGCAGCGGGTCGATCTGCGCCACGATGGCGTGGGCGGTCTTGCTGGCGAAGACGCGGTCGTGGTCCTCCTCGCTGGTCCAGCCTTCGGCGACGTGGACGACGTCGGGGTCGGACGTGGAGCGGGAGACGAGGTAGACGAGGCAGTATTCGCTCGCGCCGGGGCTGCCCTCGTTCAGTCCGGTCAGCAGCAGGTCGACGAGTTGGTCGCCCATACCGGGCCTGGCGGTCAGGGTGGCGCTGAAGCCGTAGTTGGCAATCATGGATTCCTTCTCTTCCTCTTCGGTGATGGAGTGCGGTGATTCCATTCAAGCGGGTTGACCTGCGGAAACGTTAGACCGATATTCGTTCGTACTTGCACGATCCTCGCGACTTTGGGAACCGCGGCGCGGAATGGTGCTGCAATGGACGCATGTACCTCGAAGAACTCCGCACCCTGCTGGCCCGCCATGCGCGGCCCGACTGGACCACCGCCGTCGACGGCGTCCTCATCTCGAAGGTCGACCGCCCTGATCCGCCGGCGCCTTCGATGTCCGGCACGCTCCTGGCGGTCATCGCGCAGGGCGCCAAACGCCTCGCTCTGGGTGAGAGGGTGTTCGAGTACGGGCCCGGGCAGTACCTGGTCGCATCCGTCGATCTGCCTGTCACAGGGCAGTTCACCCAGGCCGACCCCAAGCAGCCGGCGCTGGGGTTCGGTCTCGTCCTGGAACCGTCCGCCGTTGCCGGGCTGCTGCTTGAGGCCGGGCCCGGAGACGCCCCCCGGAGCAGCGGGGGCGCGCCGTCGGGGATCGCCGTCAGTGACGCTCCGGCCGCGCTGCTGGACGCGGTGGTCCGGCTGTTGCGCCTGCTCGACGAGCCCCGCGACCGGGCCGTACTGGCCCCGCTGGTCAAGCGCGAGATCCTGTGGCGTCTGATCACCGGCGAGCAGGGTGCGACGGTTCGCCAGCTCGGCCTGGCCGACAGCAGCCTCAGCCACATCTCGCGGGCCGTGCGCTGGATCCGCGAGCACTACGCGCAGCCCTTCCGGGTCGAGGACGTGGCGCGGCAGTCCGGCATGGGCGTCTCCGCCTTCTACCGCAATTTCCAAGCGGTGACCGCGATGAGCCCCATCCAGTTCCAGAAGCAGATCCGGCTCCAGGAGGCCCGGCTGCTGCTCGCCACCCACCCCGGAGACGTCACCGGAGTCGGCCACCGCGTCGGCTACGACAACCCGTCGCAGTTCAGCCGGGAGTACCGCCGCCAGTTCGGCGCGCCCCCCAGCCAGGACGCCGCCCGCCTGCGTCAGGCCGTGCGTGCACCGGCAGGTCTCCTGCCCTGAGCTGGGTGGGCTTTACTGGAGGATCGTGCAAGGAGTAGCGAGGATAGTTCTACTATCTCCGCAGGTCAGAACGATTCAATGGGATCACCGGTTCTCCCGTGGAGCAGGAAAATGCCTGCCCACCCGTATGGATCCCACCACATCGCAAAGGGGCACAACATGAAGACAGTTCTGATCACTGGTACCTCATCCGGGTACGGGCGGGAGACCGCCCTCTACTTCCACTCGCAGGGGTGGAACGTCATCGCCACGATGCGGACGCCGCGTCCAGGCGTCCTTCCTGAGTCGGACCGGCTCCGCGTCATCGAGCTCGACGTGACCAGGCCCGAGAGCATCACCGCCGCGTTCGAGGCCGAGGGCCCCATCGATGTCCTGGTCAACAACGCGGGGGTGCCCTCGATCAGCGTGTTCGAGGGCACCCCCATGGCCCGAGTGCGGGAGGTCTTCGAGACCAACACGTTCGGCGTGATGGCGATGACGCAGGCGGTGCTGCCCCAGTTCCGCGAGCGTGGCTCCGGCGTGGTGGTCAACGTGACCTCGAGCGTGGTGCTGGGGCACATGCCGCTCTCGGCCGTCTACAAGGCGAGCAAGATGGCCATCGAGGGGTTCACCGCATCCCTCGCGCTCGAGCTCGCGCCGTTCGGTGTGCGGGCGAAGACGGTCGAGCCGGGCGCCTGCCTGACGACGAACTTCGCGGCCAACGCGACGAAGGGCGCCTCGCTGGACGAGCTGGTCCCGGCGCCCTACGCACCATGGGCGAAGAAGGCCATGGGCGACTTCACCGGCCAGGACCTGTTCACCAAGGAGAGCGACGTCGCCGAGACAGTGTGGCGAGCCGTGCACGACACGACCGGCCAGCTGCGATTCCCCGCCGGCCCCGACGCGGTCTCGCTCTCCCAGGCGAAGTGATCAGCCGGCAGGCAAGGTCACGCCGCACTGATACCAGGAGCCGGCCCCGCGCCCACGCACCGGGTCGGCTCGCCGTCGGGCGCTCACCCCGATGAACGGGAACCTGACCAACGACGAGAAGCCGGACCGGTTCGCCCTGGGCCACGGTCACCGCCGGGACGCCGTCTACGACCGGCCCGCCTGCCGACAGAAGGCGTACCGGGCACGCCGGGCCGCCGAGCGGATCCGCGAAGCCGTAACAGCTCCGGCCGGTGTGACGGCTCCCGTACCCCTCTCCGGGGCCTGGCCAGCGCAGACGCCTAGGTCAAGATGGTGGCGACCACGACGAGCCATCGTATGACGTCACTCGTCGTCGGTGGCGTCCTTGTCACGCAGCGGGCGCATCCCGCCGGGCAGCTCGGGCAGCTTGAACGAGTACCGGCCGAGCATGTTGATGTGCTGCCGCACGAACGGGGAAAGGCGGGCGACGTCCTCGTCACGCACGTCGAACCCGTCCGTGCGCAGCTGGTTCACAGCGGCGTCCATGTACCGGGTGTTGAAGAGGACGACGGCGTTCAGGACCAGGCCCAGCGCGCCGATCTGGTCCTCCATGCCGTCCTGGTAGCGCTGGTAGAGCTGCCCGGAACGGCCGTGGAAGATCTTCCGGGCGAGGGAGTGGTGGCCCTCCTGGAGGTTGGCCTGCGCCTTGATCTGGCGGCGGTAGCCGGGCTCGTCGGCCAGCCGCAGAATGTGCAGGGACTTGGCGATCCGCCCGTAGTGCGCGACCGCGTCCCCCAGCGGGGTCGGCCGCCCGTCCCGCGACAGCATCCGGATCACGTCGTACGCGCGCACGGCGCCGGTGTGGATGGAGCCGATGATGCGCAGGATGTCCTCCCACTGCCGCTCGATCCGAACGAGGTCGACCCGGCCGCGGGCCGCGTCCTGGAAGGCACCGCAGTCGGCGGCGCGGTCGATGCGCCACATCTTCTGGTCCGGCAGGTCCGCCAGCTGCGGCGCATACGCGAACCCGGCCAGGGTGAGGAGTCCGAAGACGATGTCGGAGTACGAGGCGGTGTCCGTGACGATCGTCTCCGGGCGCTTGCCGCCGTCCCGGTCGTAGAGGACATCGAGCACGTACAGAGAGTCGCGCGGGGTGCCGGCCACCACCTTCCCGCCGAGCCCCGCCGCCTGGTCGTTGATCATGTTCAGCCACGTGGCGCCGCCCCGGCGCCCGAAGTACTTCGGGTTCGGCCGGGCGTAGACCGAGGGGACGGGGACGACGAACCGCATGCCATCCACGGAGGCGACCAGCCCGCCGCCCCACACCTGCGCGAGGCCGATGGACGCCTGGTGCGCGATGAGGGTGGCGTTCGCGGCCCGGTAGGTGGCCAGCCGCAGATACGTCTGGTCAACGTGCGACAACCTGCCGTACTTCAACTCGTCGATCCCGCCGATGACCGGCGTGTAGCCGACGTTGCAGCCGTGCGCGACCAGCAGCGCGGCGACCGTCACGTGCACGTCCTCCAGCCTGGCCTCACCGCCGGTGACCGAGGTGAACGCCTGGTCGGCGCCAGTCCACGAGAACACCTCCAGCAGGACCTCCGGCAGGTCGACGCGGGGCATCATCGCCTCCACCGCCTTCCGCAGGTCGAGCAGGGAGGCGGGTTCGGGCTCCGGCTCCAGGGCGGCGAAATGGAGGCGGCCGTCGTCGTCGAACACGATCTGGGAGGTCGCCGGCACCCGCCCGGCGACCTCCCGGTACGTGCCGTCCAGCAGCGCGGCCCGCGCCGCCAGGTGCTCACCCGCCTCGCCGGGCAGATTCAAAGAGGCCAGCACGGTCGGGCGGACCTGCTCCCACGCCTCGCCGTCCAGCAGCTTCGCCCGCGGGTCACCCCACTTCGAGGAGTTCTTCGCGAACACCTCCAGCCGGCGCAGCAGCCGGTGGAAGGACTCCAGCACGCAGAACACGTACGCCTTCCAGTCCACCGTGCCCGCCTCCAGGTGCGACGCGCTCAGCACGAGGCACCGCCACGAGCCCACCAGCAGCGACGTGTCGATCTCGTCCGGGCCGACCTTCTTGCGCCCCATCAGGTCGGGCAGCGACTTCAGCGCCTTCAGGACCGGCAGCCCCTCCGGGGTCGCGCCGAAGTCGACGACCTGGACTAGGAGCGCCAGGAACGGCCGTACGGTGGGGAACCGGGTGACCAGCATGGTGCGCCAGGCCCCGTCCGCGTCCGAGTCGATCGGCGGCGCCAACTCGAACAGCGCGGCGATCGCGGCGGCCAGCTCCTCGCGCGGCACCACCTCCTCGATCCGCTCCCACATCGCCGTCAGCGTCTCCACCTCCGGCGGACTAATCTCCCCGGACTCCGTGTCGACCTGCTCACTCGTGGTGTCGAACACGACCCGGAACGCGGTCGCCAGCCTGATCCCGGCCCGCTCCATCCTCGGCAGCGTCTTCAGCTTCTGCTTCGCAGTCTCCCGCTCCGCCCGCGCGAGCAGCTTCGTCGCGATCAGCACCTCCAGCAGATCCAGCGCGTCATCGACCGCCCTGCTCGTCAGGTAGACCGCGGTGGCCAGCAGCGTGGCCAGGCGCCGGGAGTCGCCGTGACGTCGCAGCAAGGACGCCTTGCCGTCCACGCCGTACCGCGACAGCTCCGCCAGCCGCCGCGGCGGTATCCCGGACACGTCCAGCTCACCCATCCCGAACGCGTCGATCTCCGCCGCCCGCTCAAGCGCCCACTTCTTCTGGGGCCCGGAGATCCGCACCGGGCCGCGCCGCAGCCGGTCCAGCTCCGACACCCGCGCACCGGGCGGCACGGTCAGCAGGGAGTCGAGCACCGCCCGCTGACCGGCGCTCAGCAGCCCGTAGAGGCTGTCCCACAGCCGCTGGTTCGCCGCCTCCCGCACCGAAGCCACCAGCCGCGCCAGCGTCGTCACACCGGGCAGCAGCACCCGCCGCTCACGCAGCCACCCCACCGACGCGTCGAACAACGCCTTCGGGCCCTCCCCGGTTGTCCACGCCCGCGCGTCCACCCACACCCGCAACTCGGCTTCCGCCTCGGCGAACTCCGTGTACTCCAGGAGCTTCCGCAGCTCACGGACGTGGGCCAGCCGGGTGTTCTCCCGTTCCCCATACGCCTTCAGTGCCGACGCGTCCGCGATGCCGAGCTGCTCGGCGAGGTAGCGGTAGTTCGTTAAATCGGGCGGCGGTGTGGGTTGACGGCCGGTCGGGTTGGTCGTAGGCCGGTGGTAGGAGTCAACTGCCTTGCTGGGGGCTGAAGACGACCGCTCGCCGTCCGTGTCCGCCTGCGCCGGGGCCGTTGGAGGACTACAGGCCCGGTTCGACGACCTCTTCTTCACTCTCGCCCAGCGGCGGGGCTTTCGCGAGTACCTGACCGGACTGCTGGCGCCACGGGAGCGGAACAAGACGATCACCTGCCTGGCAGGGGCGGAACCGGTGGCCGGTGCGGGGATACCGGCGGTGCAGCGGCTGCGGTTCTTCCTGTCCGAGTCGCCCTGGGAGGCCGAGCAGGTCAACGACCGGCGGCCTGAACTGCCGCGCGAGCAGCCGGCGACCGCTCCGCACGACGGCGGGGTCATCGTGATCGACGACTCCGGGGAACCACAAGGACGGCACAGCCACCGCACACGTGGACCGGCAGTGGCTGGGCCGGCTGGGCAAGACGGACAACGGCATCGTCACGGTGACCACGGTATGGACCGACGCCCGCGTGTACTACCCGCTGCACACCACTCCCCACACCCCCGCCCACCACTTCGCCCGCGGCCGCTGGGACCCGGCCTTCCGCACCAAACCGCAGCCGGCCGCCCACCTCGCGGCCCGCGGGAAGGAGACGGGCCTCGGCTGCCGCACGGTGGCCACCGACTGCGCCTATTCCGTAAGCGACACCTGGTACCTCGCACTGCGCCAGGCCGGCCCGGCCTACATGGTCGCGCTCAAGCCGCACCACGACACCTGGGCCCCGGCCGACCAGCCGCACACCCCCATCGAGGCCGCTCACAGCCTGGCCTGGCGGGATGCCGAGAGTCCCGGCGACTGGACACCTGTGGAGCGTCACTTCCGCGACGGGCACACCGAGACCTGATGGGCCGCCGATGCCTACCTGGGCGGATACGGACCCGACTCACCCTGCCCACCGGTCGTGGCCACCACCGACCCAGCCGGCCTCCCGGAGAAAGCCACCTGGTACCTGGCCACCAACCTGCCCCACCCCGACCCACCCCACGCCACCACCGGCCCCCACCCGCCGGCCGACCTCGCCGAGATCGTCCGCCTCTACAGCCTGCGACCCTGGACCGAGCAGAGCTACAAACAGATCAAGGACGAACTCGGCCGGGCCGACTTCCAAGTCCGCTCCGACCGCGCCATCCGCCGCCACCAGACCCCGGTCAACCGCGCCTTCTCCTTCTGCCGGGACCAATGGTTCACCCCACCAGGACCCCTGGATACCACCACGCCGGACCCCTGCCCCGACAAAGGGCCAGAGAGGGGGACCGGCCCCGTCCCACCAGCCCCGACAACCTCGCTGGCCCAGGGCCTTACGAGCCATCCGCTCCTGGCTCACCCCCGCCACCACCCTCACCCGATGGTGGCGAGCCCGGACGGACACCGACCCACCCTCCGAGCTCCAGGCCCTGATCGACGCCGTCACCCGACACGGCATTGACCTCTACCGCCGGATTCAACGAACTACCGGTAGTCGACGACTTCGGCCGGCACTTCGGTCGGGTCGTCCAGGAACACCCCGAGGTAACGCGCGGTCGTGAGCTGGGCAGCGAAGCCCAGCCGGTTGTGGGGCCGCCGCTTGCCCTCGATCAGCTCCCGGTCCGCGTCGTCCAGGAAGAAGAACCGCTCCAACTCCGTACGGGACGGCGTCCCGTCATACGCCGCGTACGCGGCGGCTTGTGCATCCGTCAGAAACTCGACCGGCACCCCGGACCTCCACACAGTCAATGATCAACACGACTGCTGAAGGCTCCGCCCTCGAAGAAGTCCAGGTCAAAGCACTCTCAGGTGCAGGGCGTCCACCTCGCGGCCGACGCCGCGCAGTTCGCCGACGGCCAGGCCCATGTACTCCGTGTGCCAGCAGACCACCGCGTTCGTCACCACCGTCAGGCACCACGCCTGCTCGTTCTGCTGCTCGGGCTGGCGCCGGGTGACCTTGCCTTCGCGGGCGTAGTGGAGCTGGCGCCGCAGGGAGTGAAGCGACTCGCCCTTGTTCAGCTGCCGGGCGATCTTCCTCCTGTATCCCTCGTCCGACAGGTACTTGGCAGCGTAGATCGTGCGCCGGATCGCCCCGTACTCCTTCAACGCGGCGGCCAGCGCGTTCTGCCGGGAAGACGCCGACGGCTTGCCCACGATCAAGGAGGCGGTGGCGTGCCCGTACTTCAAGGATCCGGCGAGGCGGAGCAGATCGTCCCAGTGGGCCGCCACCAGGTCGAGGTTGGCCTTCTTTCGTCAACAGCGGCCCAGCTGTGGGGAACTGCTCCTCGTAGTCGGCCTTCGCACCCATCCGGTACAGGGTGATCTTGCCCAGGTCGCGGATGCGCGGCGAGAGCTGCTTGCCCACGAGATCGAAGAGCCCGAAGTTGACCAGGGTGACGCCGTGCGTGTCCGTGGCGTGCTCGCTGATCGGCAGGTCGGTGGCATTGCCGAGAATTTCGTCCAGCACGTAGTGGGCCTCGCGGTGCGTGGCCACGATGACCTTGGTGCCGAAGGTGGAGTGCTGGTCGGAGACGTGAGTGTAGGTGGAGATGCCCTCGGACACGAAGTACTTGTTCAGATGCCGCGCGGTGGTCGACTTGCCCCGAGTGGGGAAGCGTTGCCCGTCCGAGGAGGGCAGAGTGCCGGAGCCGAACATGCTCGTCATCGGCAGCTTGTGGTGGTAGTTGACCAGGCAGATGTTCGCCTCGCGCAGCGTCTCCTCATGGATGTACCACTCCGCGGTCCACGCCAGGACGTCGTACGGGATGCCGCACGAGGCGGCCATCCCGTGCAGCCCCAGATTCGTGGAGAGCCCGATCAGGCAGGCGATCAGGTTCCTCTTCAGCTGCGGAGAGCGGGCCTGCTTGCCGCCTGCGTGGGTGAAGCAGTCCAGGAAGCCGGTGTGCTGGTCCATCTCCACCAGCAGCGAGGCGATCGGCACGTTCGGCAGCATCCGCTCCAGCTCCGCGTGCACGTCCTCGGCCTCGCTCGGGATGTCCTCCGCCGTGAGTGGCGAGATGACCAGCTCGCCGTCGTCGTTGAGCCGCACCGGACCGTCGCCGCGCCCCAGGACCTCCTCCAGGTCGGTAAGCGCCTCGTCCAGCTCGTCCATCACCAGCGGCAGGGCCTGTGAGGCGTCGGGGCTCTTGCCGACCAGGCGGCAGAACTCCGCCCGGTGCTCCTCCCCCTGGGCGGGCTTGAACAGGTAGGCGGCCGGGTTGTCGTACCGGCGTGAGCCCGGTACATACACGTCCCCCGGGCGCAAGCCGTCCCGCAGTGCGAGCAGTGCGCACAGCTCCCAGTAGTGCCGGTAGGCGGTCGCGTCCCCCTTCGCAGCCGCCTCGTCGAGGTAGCCCTGCCAGCGGCTCGGGACGAACAGGGTCGGCGCGTTGTCCGGGACGTTGCGGGCGCCGGTGGCGTTCAGCTCCCGCAGGATCTGAAGTGCTTCGATCAGCGGCTTCGCGTCCGTACCGCCGGCGAACCGCACCGCCTGAAGCACCTTCGGCGCGAACTGGCGGATGTAGGTGTAGGAGCCGTCCAGCAGCCGCAGATGCCCGTGATCCTTCGGCAGCCGCAGCGTGGCGCTGGCGTGGGCGGCGCGGATGCGGTCCATCCCGAGTTTCTCGCGCAGCAGCGTGCCGACGTCCTCGTCCGGGACACCAACGTCGGCGAGCACGGGCAGGATCTCGTCCAGCAGGGCGAGCCGGTCCTCCGAGAGCTTGGCCCGCTCGGCGAGTTCGTCGCGCAGCTTGATCCGGGCCCGGGACTCCGAGCCCGACAGGGTCTGGTCGAAGAGCTGCACGACGGAGTCGAGGACGTCGACCGCGGACTGGGCCAGCAGCGTGAGCAGGATCGGGTGGCGCCGGTTCGGCTCCCGCCGCACCAGGGCCTGCGAGGTGAGCCGACGGCCGATCTGGGCGAGATGACGGCGCCGTTCGGCGGGCAGCGCGGACATGTCGAGCGTGTCGGCGTCCAGGCCGCGCAGGAACTTCAGCTTCTCCACCTCGCCGCCCACGCTGTTGGGCGACGCCTGCACCGGTCCGGTGACCAGCCAGTGCAAGCGCGAGGACTTCAGCTTCGGGTCGACGACCAGCAGCCCGTCCAGGCCGCGGGCGCGCTCGTCGGTCAGCAGGTGGGCCACCCGGGCGTGGGTCTCCCGCTCGGCGGCCTGACGCGCGGTGCCGACCTTCTCCAGCAGCATGACCACGCCGGGCCGGATCACCTTCGCCGAGCGCAGATACTCGCACCCCAGCCGGAACAACAGCGACGGCGAGTCATGCTCCATCGCGCGGGCCAGCAGGAACTCGTCCAGTTCCTTCAACTCCAGCGACTTCGCCGGCCTCCACCCCAGATACTTCGCCACCTGCCGCAGATGATCCGTACGCGTCTGCTCCCGGGACATCCCGTAGCCGCGCAGCACCTCGACCGGCAGGCCGAGCTGTCGGGCCAGCCGCCGCGCCGCCGCAGGCGGTGCCGATGGCATTTCGTCCGGCACGAAGCCCAGCCACGGCAGCGTGCACAACTGCACCGCGGTGCCGAGAACCGTCTGGGGACGCAGGAACTTCCGCAGGAACGCCTCATCCGCCGGGGTGAGGGTGAAGTAGCGGATCAGCTCGTCCTTGCCGATCGCCGGGAACGAGCGCAGGGCCTCCAACTCCTCATCGGAGAACACCCGCGTTGCCATCTGCCTGCCCCTCTCGCCGCCGGATTCACTCGTTCAGCCCAACGAGCCACCGGTCCTACGGCAACGGGCCCGGTCAGGGGCTACTCCGTTGCCTTTTCTGCGAGTACTTCCGGGACTCCTTCGACGGCGAGCTCGCCGAGTGTGGCCGGGCCGTCGAAGCGGACGTACAGCACCTCATGGGGCTCAGCCTGGAGCTTGATCCGCAGTTGTGGCGTCAGTTCCTTGTGCCAGCGGTCTCGTTCGATCTGGGCGACGACGGCCGCCGTCTCGTTCGCGTTCCATGCCGCCTTGTTCGCCTCGCGGGAGGCTTTCCATGCGCCGTAGGCGGCAGCGCCACTGAGCGCTGCTGAGACCGCGGCTATGGACGTGTCGACGATGCTCATGCCGGACTGTATCGCTCACCCTCCCGCGACCGGCTCTCCAAGCTTCGTCAGTGCGGCGGGGCGTGCAGCAGGGAGTCGGGCACGATCGTTATCTAGGGTTGTCAACCCGATCTCCCACGTCAGAGCGGACATTATGGCTTCTGGCACGTTAGGCATGGGAGCCGCCGGTCTTGCTGGGCAGCCAGCCGTGGTCTCGGACGTACTTGTCGGTGATGCCCTCCATCGCCCCCCAGTCGACCATATACGGGCTGTTGGCCAGCGTAATGTCGATGGCGGCGATGAGCGGAAAGCGGCGGTTAGGAGGTGCTTGCCGGGGCCGTCGTGATGGTGTCAAGTTGTCGTTGGACGCGTTCGGCGTCAGCTTCGCGCCCCTGTTCCCGGTACAGCTCCAGGGCTTCCTGCCAGACGGCGCGGGCCTGCGCGTGGTGGTCGAGGGCGGCGTAGGGGTGGCCGAGGCGGTCGAGGGTGTCGGCGGACTGGCTGGTGTTGCCGAAGGAGCGGTACAGGGTGAGGGCCTGCTGGTAGTGGTCGATGGCCTGGTGGTGATGGCCGGTGTGGTGGTCGATGTAGCCCAGGCTGTCCAGGGTGTCTGCCTTGCCGTTGGGATCGTGGTGGCGGCGGTGCAGGGTGAGGGCTTGCAGGCAGTGGTCACGGGCGGTGTCGTAGTCCCCGAGGCGGGCGGCGTACCAGCCCACGGTGTTGAGTGTGACGGCTTCCCACACCGTCTGGCCGAGGGCGTGGAAGAGGTCCCGGGCGTGGCGGGAGTGTTCCAGGGACCGCCGGTCGTCCCCCCGCTGCTCCCATGCCCGTGCGATGGCGTGGTGGTTGTGGGCTTGCTGGGTGAGGTCATGGTGATGTTTGGCCAGAGCGAGGGCCTGGTGCAAGTGCTCGATGGCTGGCTCGTGCCACCCCAGCGCGGCATGTGCGCTGCCGAGGCGCCGGTGGGCGAGGGTGCGGGTGGCAGGGTCGGGCAGGTGGTCGGCGGCGTCGGTGGCGGCCTGCCACACGGCCACCTCGTCGTGGCGGTGCCCGCGCCGTCGGTGGAAGGCGGTCAGGGTCCAGGCCAGGTGCCACACGGCCTGATGGCGGTGATGGCCGGCGGCGGTGTGTTGGGCGGCCATCAGGTGCGGGTGGTGGGTATCCATCCAGGCCAGTGCCGCCGAGTGGTCAGGCAGCGGCTGAGGATGAGTGCTGGGGGCGGGTGGGTGGAGCCGGATCGGGGCGGGGTGGGGGTTCAGGAAGCGGTCGGCGGTGTGGGCGGTGTGCCGGTAGAAATCCACGACACGCTCCAGCGCGGCCTGCCGCACCGGTTCAGGCAAGTCGTGGTGGGCGTAGGTGGTGGCGTAGGCGCGCACGAGATCGTGCATGGCGTACCGACTGCTGGGGTGGGGGTCGAGGAGGGAGACATCGGCCAGTGCGCGCAGCGCGGCGCGCGTCTCCCCCACCGGCAGGCCGGTGAGGCTCGTGGCTGCGGGCAGACCGATGTCCGGGCCAGGGGCGATGCCCAGCAACGCGAATACGGTGCGCTGCCGCTCGGTGAGCCGGCGCAGAGACCAGGACAGCACGGCAGGCAGGCTCGCGGTGGGGTCGTCGGCGTCGAGCGCGTCCAGGCCGCACTCGCGCAGTTCGGCGACGGCATCGGCCGTCGGCAGGGCGTTTCGGATGCGGGCGGCGATCAAGCCTAGCGCGAGCGGGAACCCGCCGCACAGCGCCATGAGCTCAGCAACCCCGTGTTCGTCGGCGGCGACGTGGTCCGGACCGAGGGTAGCGGCCAGCAGAGTGTGGGCCTCGGCGTCGGTGAACATCCCCAGGGGCAGCGGACGGGCGCAGTGCCGGGCGATCAGCCCGTGCAGTCGGTGGCGGCTGGTGACCAGGACAGTGCAGGAAGCGCTGGCGGGCAGCAGCGGCACGACTTGCTCGGCGGTGGCGGCGTTGTCCAGCACCACCAACATCCGTTTGCCGGCCACAAGGCTTCGGTACAGCGCGGCTTGGGCATCCAGGTCGTGGGGAACACGGTCGGCGGCGACACCGAGAGCGCCGAGGAACCCGCGCACCGCCCCCTCAGGGTCCATCGGTTGACCGTCCGGGCTGAAGCCGCGCAGGTCCACGAACAGCTGCCCGTCGGGGAACCGGTCAAGATGACGGTGAGCCCAGGCCAGGGCCAGCCATGTCTTGCCGATCCCGCCAGCACCGCCGATCGCGGAGATCACCACGGTGCCTCGCTGTTCCAGGGCGGTGGTCAGCGCGGTCAGGTGACCGGTACGACCGATGAACCACCGGGGCAAGGCGGGCAGCTGCCGGGGCACCACCGACGCCCCGGCTGTGGCTGTGATGGTTGTGGTTTCCGTCGGGGTGAGCGTGAGGTCGGCGGCGAGGATGCGCTGGTGCAGCTGTTGCAGCGCCGGGCCCGGATCGGCGCCCAGGTCCTCCACCAGGCGCTGCCGGGTGTGCTGGTAGTGGGCCAGGGCCTGAGCCTGGCGGCCGGCGCGGTACAGCGCCAGCATCACCTGCCCGGCCACACGCTCGTCCAGCGGCTCGGCCTCGGCCCGTGTGGTCAGCTCCGGCAGCACTTGCCGGTGCCGACCACAGGCCAGCGCCCAGTCGATCCGGTCGGTCTCGGCGGCGGCGCGTTCCCGGCGTAATCGCTCCCGCGCCGCCTGCGCCCAGGAGGTGTCCAGTTCAGCCAGCGGTTCGCCCCGCCAGAGCGCCAGGGCGTCCTCGACCAAGGAGAGGGCGCGTCCTGGCTCGTGCGCTGCCCGCGACAGGTCGAGCAGCCGGTGAAAACGGTGCAGGTCGACGGTGTCGGCCTCGGCAGCCAGCACGTAGCCGCTGCCTTTCCGGGTGATCGTGAACCCGGTCGGGGCGAGTGCCCGGCGAAGGTGGGACAGGTAGACGCGCAACGCCGATCGCGCCTTATCCGGCGGCTGCTCATCCCAGACACGGTCGATCAGACTGTCCACCGGCATCACCCGGTTGGCCTCGAACGCCAGCACCGCGAGCACAGACCGCTGGCGGGCGTGCCCTACAGGTTGTGTCCGATCATCCCACCAAAGCTCCAGTTCACCCAGCACCCCCACCACGACACGACGATCCGCATCCACCGAGGCCCCCTCCCCTCTCCGGTCTCCTGCATACCTGCTGCGAGCAGGCGATACAACGGACATTTAGCGGATTCTTTGCGCGCTGCCGCCACGCTGGACGACGTCACACAGCGCGGTCGTCGTCAATGACGAACCGACGGGTGCACGCCCTCGAACGAAATAGTGGGACTGCGATTCCGAGTGTGAGCCGTGCGGTGAGGCCTCGGAAGCGACTAACCGCCTACAGGGACATCCCACATCCACGCAGCAACGAAGTCCACGCAAACATGCACAGACACCTCGCAGATCATGCAAAAGGTAGTAACCAGAGGATGCAACACAACGACGCCGAACTCCAAGGAGACGACATGCGGCGCAACATCAAGCGAGCAGCCACAGTGGTCGGTGCACTGACTGCTGCTGTCGCCATGCTGGGACAGGGCGTCGCGCAGGCCGCCCCTATCGGCCGCACGACCGGCTGCGCCAGTTTCAAAGGTGACTACACCTACTGGGACGACGGCACCGGTTGGTACGGCTACAGACTGGGTGGCAAAATCACGCGAACGTGCAGGGGAAGCGCGGTCCACGGGATCCGGGTGACCGGCGACTGGAAGGGCCACGACTCCTACTACGACTCCGAGAGCCACAGCCTCAGTAAGGGCGAGTCGGTAACACTAATTGGGTTCTACCAAGCCGGCGACGTCGCGAACATCCGCATCGAGCTCACCTGAACCCTGGCGTGGAGGTTCAGCTCGTGCCCGGGGCCAACCACTCCGGTGAGGTGGAGCAAGCCGCTGATGCCCGGGCCTCTACGGACTGTCGTGCAAGTATGCCTTCGTCTGGAGGCAGATCCGGCGGCCCGACGGCCGTGTCGACTACGAGCAGGCCATCGCCATCAAATGGCCCGGCGAAGACCGGTATCCCCACCGTCCAGGGGGTTGAGGAACATCCATCAGGCACGACGCATCCTCGATCCCCAGTTGCTCAGCGAGGTACTCGGCAACCTCCGCCGGCACCTGCCGCGGCCTTCAGCGGCCCGCAACCACGATGACCACCGAACGATGAATCGCCACACTTCAGTGGCTACTTCGTTGGTTTCTCGGCGAGTACCACTGGAACCCCTGGAGGCTGAGGCGGCGCTGACCCCGGAGGCCCGCAAGAGCGCCCTGCGGGTCCAGATCAACACGTTCGTCGAGCAGCACCTCGCCGATCCCAACCTGTCGCCCCAAACGATCGCGGACGCCCACCACATCTCCCTGCGCCATCTCCAGCAGCTGCTCGCCGAGGACGACACATCGCCGGCAGCCTGGATACGCCACCGCCGTCTGGAACGCTGCCGCCTCGACCTGGCCAACCCCCGCCGGAACGCCCGCCCGATCCAGGCCATCGCCGAACGCTGGGGCTTCACCAACCCAACCCACTTCAGCCGCCTGTTCCGGGCCGTATACGAAAAGCCGCCGCGGGACTACAGGAACCTGCCGCCCAAGGCGTGCGCGAATCGGCAACAACCATGCGCGGAATGACAAGGCTGGTGGCTATTGCTCTCGACATCCTGGACGTCGAGCCCGGGAACACGGGCGCTCCGGCCGCCCGAAGCCCTCGGAACACTTCGCTAGTGGGTTCGATGGCTACTCAGAGCTTGGCTTCGAAACGAGGGCTCTGACCTGGCGGACGCTACGCCGGTCGGAGAAGTACACAGCAGGAAGAGGGAGAGACTTGCGACTTCGTAAGGTCCTAGCAGGTCGCCGGTCCATACACGGATAAGGGGTTCCTCATGAAGAAGATCACGGGAGCGGAACGAACGGAGTACGAGCCGCCCGTGTTCGCCGAGGTCGGAGACTTCGCCGAGTTCACGCACGGTTCCAGCGTCGGCAGATTCCTCGAACTAATAGGCAGCTACTTCGATTGGTCGTGATGCCCGGCCTTCCCTATACCGAGCCGGGGCGGGTATCGCGACGACCGCGGTCCGCTCCGGCTCGACACGCGCACTGGGTGGTCTGCCTGATGAATGGACTTCGGTCATATACACGGGGGAGAACATGCGCTATGAGGAGGCTTCACACCGCCGTTTCCGCGGGCACACGGCTGCGCCGGATGCTCCGTACCTTGCCCCGGCACAGCCCGACGTTGCTCTACCCGATCTCCGATTACGCGGCGAGGTGCTCTGCTACCGCCATTTTCCGTGCGCTGACGGCGTCCCGCAGGGCTGCCTCACCACGGACGGCCGCGTTCGCATGGTCTTGCTCTCCGCGCGCGGTACGGAACGCCACCCGGATGTTCCTTGTCCATCCGGGCAGGTGCTGATCGACTCGTTGCTGTCCGGGCTGAACACCCCTGCAGACGACATGTCCAGGGCCGGAGAACACGGGACTGGCGTGGAGGTGGTCCTGGAACCATGGGCCGTGTTCCGCCTTTTCGGTACGTCGCCGGAGGACCTGGGGGTCGCGATCAACGACCGGGACCGTTCCCCGGGCTCCTTCGTCCACTCCGTGGCGAGGAATGTCTCGGACACCAGGGACTGGGCGGCCCGCCGCGCCGTGATCGACGCGGCGCTCGTGGAGCACCAGGCAGCGAATCCGCCGTGCCCGATGCCGCTGCGGCAGGCATGGCGGCGGCTTGTGGAGACCGGAGGCACGATACCCATCACGCGGCTGGCCGCCGATGTCTCCTGGAGCCAGAACCAGCTGACCCGCCGTTTCCGGGAGCAGATCGGTCTCTCTCCGAAAGTCGCGGCCCGGGCACTGCGCCTGCGTCGTGCGCTGCGCCTGCTGGCAACCGGTCAGGCCGCAGTCCGCGCCGCCATGGACTGCGGTTTCTGCGACCCGGCCCATCTGACCCGGGAATGCACCGCCCTGACCGGCCGGCCGCCGAGCCAACTGCTCGCCGCCCGCTCAATGTTCCGCCAGAGGGTCACACAAAGACGGTGATTTTCTCCAAGTGTACGCGCTTTCTGAGTGGCAGATTAGTCATCGGCCGAGAAGTGGAAGGGAATCGGCCGGGAATCAACAAAGGAGAAAACGGAATGAACGAGACTGAACTCGCGTACGAGGCTCCGATGATCGCGGAGGCTGGCTACTTCGCCGAGGAAACCCGTATCACCTGCTGCGGACGCTGGTTCGACGGGATCATCGGCTACTACTTCGACATCTGATCAGAACACCTGGTCTACCGATGCGCTGACCCGGCCGGGGGCGGGTACTCCCGCCTTCCCGGCCGGGTCGGCAAACCATCGCAGGTCGAACCGTCAGTGCGAGGAACAGGATATCGACATGGAATTCGTGATCCTCCCAGATCACCCAGTGAGTGAGGAAATCAAAGAACTCGTACTCCGCTCGGCGTGGACCCAGGTAATCGGCCATCCCTCCGGTCGGCCATGGCTCGTGGGACGCTGGTCCGAGACGGACATCGTGACGGCCGAAACCAGAGATACCCGAATTGCACTCTTTGGGCCAGTTTCCGCGACAGCGGAAGCGCTGTTGCGACGGCTGCAGCGGGTGCGCTCGGTCGGCGATGTGGACCAGGTCGCCCGGGCGTTGCACGGAAGCTTTCATTTGGTCGCGTCGGTCGGCGGCCTTGTGCGGGCCCAGGGCAGCATCTCCGGGGCATGCCAACTCTTCTACGGTTCCGTCAAGGGAGTGACCATCGCGGCGGACCGTCCGCAGACGCTGGCCGCCATGGCCGGGGCCGGGGTCGACGAGGAACTGATGGCCCTGCAGCTGCTGGCCCCCTTCGGGCCCCCCTGGCCATTGAGTACGCGGTCGGTGTGGCGCGGTGTACGGGCGTTGGGTCCGGGACAGCATCTGGAGATCCGACCCAACGGATCGGAGCGAACCAGGACGCACTGGACGCCTCCCGAACCGGCCGTTCCCTTCGCGGCAGGGGCTGTTGCTGTGCGTGAAGCACTGGAGAACGCCGTCGCAGTGCGGGTCCGCGGAAGCGGCACCATCAGCGCGGACTTGTCGGGCGGCAAGGACTCCACGAGCCTGTGCTTTCTCGCCGCGCGACTCGGCGTCTCCCTCGCAACCCTGCATCTGTGCTCGTCGGACCGCGCCAACGAGGACAGGCATTGGGCCGAACGCAGCGCAGCCCTGCTGCCGGACGCCGAACACGTGACTGTTCCCATGGGGGACACTCCGGGGTTCTTCGCGGAATCGGTTCTGGCCGCCAGGCAGGAGCTGGAAGCGCCGCTGACCATGACCCGCAGGCCAATGCTCGAGTACATTGCGGGCTTCGCCGCCTCGCGCGGAGCCACTCGGCACCTCCAGGGCATCGGAGCAGACGAACTGTTTCGACCGAGCCTGATGTCACTGCACGCCCTGGTCCGCAGCCGGGCGTTGGCGGCTGTGCCGCATGTGCGGGCCATGAAGTCGATGCGCCGCTGGAACGCCGTCACGACGGTGCGCAGTCTGATGCGCCACCGGACATATCCCCAGTGGTTGGCCGCCTCCGCCGACCAGATCACCGGGGAACGCGTCCTGGGCACCGGAGTCGGCTGGGAGGTGGCGTCGAGGGTACCGTCGTGGACCACTCCAGAGGCGGTTGACGCGATTCGCCGTCTGCTGCGCCGTACCGCCGCCGAGGCACCGGAGCCGCTGTCCCCGCTGCCGGTGCACCATGAGATGCTGCGGCTGATGCAGGCGAACGGCATGATCGTCCGGGCGTCATCCCGGGTGGCGGCGGACTTTGGAGTGTCGTTCCAGGCTCCCTTCCTCGACGACGAGGTGCTCACTGCGGCCATGTCCATCCGTCTGGTGGACCGGCACCGGGCGGACCTGGTCAAGCCGATCCTCACTGCCGCCATGCGCGGCATCGTGCCGGACGGCGTCCTTGACCGGCAGAACAAGGGAGACTTCGGCCCTGACCTCTACGTGGGCTTGCGCCACCATCGGGGCCATCTCCTGGAGATCTTCCAGGACTCACTTCTTGCCCGCATGGGACTGATCGACGCTGCAGGCCCTCGTGCCGCCCTGCGCGCCGTGCATACGGACGCCGGCCTACTCATGCCCCTCGATGCGACGCTGGCCAACGAACTGTGGCTGCGCTCGCTGCCGTCCCATGTCTCGATCCCTTCCACGAACGGGTCCCCGCTCCCGCGGACAAGCAGCGGCCGCACAGTGAAGGACACCAAGCCCGTCCTCGCCGAAGGAAGACCATGACCTTTTCCCTCGCCCCGCACATGACCATGACCGAGACCGACACCGGCATGGTGCTGTTGGACGAACGAAGCGGGCGCTACTGGCAGATGAATGACACCGGCGCGCTCGTGCTGCGCTGTCTTCTCGACGGTGGATCGGCGGAATCCGTCACCTCCGAGCTACGCAGGCGCTTCCCCACCGCGACTGACGACTTCGCCGCCGACGTCGAGGCGCTGATCGGCGTCGTGCGGACCGCAGGGGTGGTGATCGCATGACCGCCAGGGCACTGAGTCTTCAGCCGTCCACGGCTCCGCCGTGGCGTGTGCGCCCGGTCGCACTGTGCGTCGTCGGGGTCGCCCGGTTGCTCGCCAAGCTGCCTCCGCGACGGCTGCGGCAGGTGATGGAGACGGTGCGGCGTGGCGCCAGGCCCGCGAACGAGGCGGAGACCCTGCAGGCTCGCAACGCCGTGGTGGCTATGAGCGTGCCCTGCGCCGGGCCAAGGTGCCTGCAGCGGTCCATTGCCACGGCACTGCTCTGCCGTACACGAGGGGCGTGGCCGGACTGGGTCACGGGAGTGCGCACTCAGCCCTTCAGGGCCCACGCCTGGGTGGAAGCGGACGGCAAGCCGGTCGGCGAGAGCACCGACGAGGTGAGGCACTTCCACATCCTCATCAGGGTGCCGGGCCGGCGATGAGCGCGACTCCGGACACCGAGCCGACCTTACTCACCGAAGGCCTCCGCAAGACATACGGCACCGTTGAGGCCGTACGGGGTCTGAATCTCACCGTCCGCGGCGGCGAGATCTTCGGATTCGTCGGCCCGAACGGAGCAGGCAAGAGCACGTCGGTCGGAATGCTGAGCACGCTCCTGCGCCCCACCGCAGGATGGGCCATGGTTGCGGGACACGACGTGCGATACGAACGACACAAGGTACGCGGCAGCATCGGCATCGTCTTCCAGGAGACCACCCTCGACACGGACCTGACCGCAGAGCGCAATCTTCGCTTCCACGCTGATCTTTACCGCTTGCCCGGACGCGAGGGGCGGCACAGGGCACTGGCCATGCTCGACCTGATGGGGCTGGCCCAGCGGCGCTCAGACCGTGTACGGACCTTCTCCGGTGGTATGCGCCGCAGACTGGAAATCGCCCGCGCGCTGCTGCACGGCCCCAAGGTCCTGTTCCTGGACGAGCCGACCACCGGGCTGGACCCACAGACCCGGGCGGTCATCTGGGAACACCTCCACCGACTCCGCAAGGAACAAGGGATCACCGTCTTCCTGACCACGCACCACCTGGAGGAAGCCGAGCACTGTGACCGGATCGCCATCATCGACGGCGGCCGCGTGGTCGCACAGGGTTCACCCGCCGAACTCAGGTCAGTCATCGGCGCCGACACAATCATCCTGCGCACCGGACACAACGAGGCAGCGGTGCGGGCGCTGCGCGAGCGCTTCGCTCTGGAAGGAGTGGTCACGCCACAAGGCGTCCGCGTGGAGGTCACGGACGCCGCGGCGTGCATCCCTCGTCTGTGTGCCGGGCTTGACATTCCCCTGCACTCGGTATCCGCCGCTCCGCCGAGCCTGGACGATGTCTTCCTGCACTACACCGGTCGCACCATAAGGGAGGTCGGCGCCGACCTCCCGACGAGGAAGGGATAGACCATGGCGCGTACCGAAGCTTCTCCCGAGCCCCGATTGGAGGCGTCGTGGGACGGGGCCCCAGCCGGATTCGGCGGCCTCGCCGGGGACTTGCGCGCGGTCAGGGTGATGTGGCAGCGCGAGCTCATCCGACTCTCACGCAACCGGATCGGCAGCGTCATGAGCCTCGTCACCCCGCTGCTGTTCCTGCTGGTGCTCGGAACAGGGATGAATTCCGTGACGGCCGGGGCGGGCGCCGACGACACCGACTACCGCACCTATCTCCTGCCCGGAGCCGTACTCATGGTCGTGATGGCACCCGCGCTGAACACCGGGATGTCGATCGTGTGGGACCGGCACGCCGGTTTCCTGCGCGAGATGCTCGTAGCACCAGTACACCGCACCGCGCTGATCAGCGGAATCTGCCTGGGCGGCGCGACGGCAGCAACTGTCCATGGCGTGCTGCTGCTCATGACGGCCGCGCTCTTCGGCGCCACGTTCGCCCCGCTACTACTAGTGCCGCTCGTACTGGAACTCCTTGCGATCACGCTGGCCTTCACCGCACTGGGTGCACTGGCTGCCGTCAGCGTCGAACGCATGGAGACATTCCAGTCCGTTGTAGGAATCGCAATGACCCCGTTGATCTTCCTGTCCGGGGCCTTCTTCCCCATCAACGGCCTCCCCGGCTGGCTCCAGAGCGTCGTGCTGGCCAACCCACTCAGCTACGCGACAGACGCGATGCGCCAGACTCTGACCACCGACGGTTCCGGCAACACAGGGGCGGGACTGCACTGGGCGGGATGGCAGGTGCCGGTGATGCTTGAAGTCGCAGCACTCGGCCTGCTCGCCCTGACCGCGTTGGCCGCCGCCGCACGACGGTTCTCCCGGCCCGACTAGACTTTGATCCGCTCCGCGCAGTGCGCGGGGATTCTGCTCTATGAACTGGAAGCAGTTCGGCATCCAGGACATCCAGCGCTGCAGCCCCCGGCTCTGTCAGTCCACGCACAAGTGTTGACGATTCGCGCACGCCTTGGGTGGGAGCTGTCTGTAGTCCCGCGGCGGAACCCCGTAGGTGACCCGGAACAGGCGGCTGAAGTGCGCGAGGCTGGTGAAGCCCCAGCGTTCGGCGATGGCCTGGACGGGGCGGGCGTTCAGGCGGGGGTTGGCCAGGTCGAGACGGCAGCGTTCCAGACGACGATGGCGTATCCAGGCTGCCGGCGACGTGTCGTCCTCGGCGAGCAGCTGCTGGAGATGACGCAGGGAAATGTGATGGGCGTCCGCGATCGTCTGAGGAGTCATGGCTGGGTCGGCGAGGTGCTGCTCGACGAACGCGTTGATCCGGGTCCGAAGGACACGCCGACGGGCCTCCGGAGTCAATGCCGCCTCAGCCTCCAGGCAGCGGGCGATTACGGACGCCAGGAGGTCCAGGGTGACCGAGGTGAGGGTGGGGATATCGGCTGGGGTGAACTCGCCGGCGCGTGCGTTGAGGTCGGCCAGCCAGCGGGCAAATCCCCCGCCCATGCCGCTGCGTCCGCTGATCGGGACAGCGAACAGGCTTTGCGCCGTCTTCTCCGGCAGCGGCAGCAGCCCGCGAGGAAACTGCACGGTCACATGGGACCATCTGTCCGGATCGGCACGAACACCGCCGCGGTAAGGGCGGCTGCTGTCCAGGACCACCAGGTCACCAGCGCGCAGCGTCGTGTCGCCCCCGTCTAGGGAGATAATCCCCTCGCCACCGAGGAAGTAGTTGATCAGGTAAACTTCAGGATCGGACTGCCGGATCAGCTTCTCTGTCCGCGCGATCTCCAGATGCGAGTAGGCCAGCGCGGCCACCTGCACCTCCGTCAAGTCCAGGATGCGCATCTTGGCGCGGAAGTCCTCATGGTTATCGCTGTGCAGCCGGTTGCGCATGTGCGACTGTGTTGTGGTTTCTTCCCACAGTGCGAACCGCTCCGGCGCCTCCACAACATCCGTGCTGAACTCCGTCACCAGCATTCCCAGCCCCCCGTAGCCGGTTCCCCCGTGGCTTCGAACATGGCATGCGCAGGCATACGCAGTCCAGCAGTACTTCAGCCAGATGCGCCGCCATGCGCCCCCATAACCACAGCCCGGCGGAGCGTCCCGTTCCTTCGACAGATGCTCGACCTCCAGCCGCATCAACCTCCCCCCGACCAACGCCAGTTCACCATCATGGTCGAGCCATGAAGAGCGGTGGGTGAGCCTCGGATGGACCCGGTCCCATGCCTGAGCCTCGGCCTTGCCGTAGTTGGTGGTGTCGGTGAACGTGGTGATCGCGGGCCCGGGGCCAGGTCTCCGGCTTGGTGAACCGGAATTCCGGGCCATGCTTGGGCGGCCGGCCGTTGACGCCGTGCATCCGCGGTGGTTTCGGCAGCCGCATCGCGCGGTCGGAGCGGACCCGGCCCACCAGCTCGACCGGCAGGTCGCGCAGGACCCAAGCCAGGCGGGTGACGTCGTAGCCTGCATCGCTCACGATCACGATGTCCGGGTCCCCGGCCTGCCACTGGCCAGCGGCGACGAGCTGTCCAACGACTCCTCGGAGCCGGGCGGCGGTGACCGCGGTCGCGTCGTCCGCCGGGCCGAGCCGGACCGCGTCCAGGATCGCGGTCCAGGACGTGGGGCCCGGCTCCAGCACGGCGACAAAGGAGTAGGGCCAGCCAGGGATGAACTGCGAGGCCGTCTTCGCCCGGCCGTAGACGTGGCAGAACAGGCGCTCCGCCGAGCACGGCGCGTCCGAGCGAAGCCATGGCGACACATCGACCGCCAGGACCAGACGCCCGCCGTCGAAACGCGGCAGCGGCAGGCCCGCCAGTACCGTCCGCAGACAGTCGACGTCGAGCCGGCCGTGGTTCAAGTCGCCGTACATCGCTCCGTGCCCACGACGATGCTCGGGCAACAGCGTCAAGTTTACCGGGGACTTCACCGCACCATCCACACACAGCACCGCGTCTGCCAGCTCGAACAACTCGTCGCGCCGGGCGGTCAGACACTCGTAGAACTCTCCCCGGAAGCGTGACGCTTCCCTCCGGACAGCATCAGGCAGCAAACTCACCTTCACGGCCTTCGTCGTGGTCACGTGCACCTTGGTCGGAGCACATGATCAGACGAAGGCCGCCCCCACGTTCGGCGAACTCCCAGGTGAGCGACTCAGTTCGAGACACCCTTCGAGACACCGTTCGAGGCCAGAAGAAAAAGAACTTCCCCATGTCGTTGTCAAGCCGAGGCCATGACCGGTTGTGACGGCTGGTAAAGCGATCCGTCCCGGATCATGGCCCAGAGGACGTTGGCTCGGCGGCGGGCGAGGGAGAGCACGGCCTGCTTGTGGTTCTTGCCCTCGGCGCGCTTGCGGTCGTAGTAGGTGCGCGAGGCGGAGCAGAATCTGATGCTGGCCATGGCGGACATGTAGAAGGCCCTGAGCAGGCCGCGGTGGTAGCGGTGGGGCCGGCGCATGTTGCCGCTGACACGGCCGGAGTCCCCTGGCACCGGGGCCAGGCCGGCGAAGGTGGCGAGCCGGTCGGCGGTTCCGAAGACGTCGAGGTCACCGCCGGTCGCGGCGATGAACTCGGCGCCGAGCATGGGGCCCATGCCGGGCATGCTGCGGATCACGGTCGCGTGCGGGTGGTCGTGGAACCGGGCCTCGATGAGCGCGTCGAGCTCGGCGATCTCCTCGTTCAGCACCAGGATGCCCTTCGCGAGGCGGGCGACCATCGCCGCGGCCAGTTTCTCGCCGGGAAGGCCGGTGTGCTGGGCCTGGGCGGCTTCGAGGGCTGTCTGGGCGATCGAGGCGGCACCTCTGACCTTGCGGTTCTTCAGCCAGGTCTCGATGCGTTTGGCTCCCGACCGACGGATCGCCGCCGGCGTCTGATAGCCGGTCAGCAGCAGGATCGGCCCCTGGTTCGTCAGGTCGAGCGTGCGCTCCAGGGCGGGGAAGATCTCCAGGAACTGGGCGCGCAGGCGGTTGATCTTGCCGGGTCCGGTCGTTGACGAGGCCGGTGCGGCGAGTGGTCAGAATCCGCAGGCCAACGGCTATCTCATCGCCTGACCGCAGGACTCCGAGGTCACGCCGCATACGGGCTTGATCCGCGATGACGAAGGCGTCCTTGGCGTCCGTCTTGCCCCGGCCCCGGAAGGCCGCCGAGGCCCTGTGCACGGCCAGGCCGGTGAGGTAGACCATCGGCTGATCGTGGTTGATCAGCAGGCCGATCAACAGGGCAGCCCCGCCCTGGTTGATGTCCACCGCCCACTGCACGTCCAGGGACAGTGCCAGCACGTCCCGGATCAGTTCGAGCAGTGCCGGTTCGTCGTTCAGCACCCTGCGCGACAGCAGCCGCTCGCCCCCCGGCCCGATCACCACGCAGTGATGGTGTTCCTTGCCGATGTCCACTCCGGCCCAGATCTCAGGCACGTCCCCTCCGCCAGTTCGTCGTCACTTCGAACCCGCAGACGACCTCGCCGGCGCTGTCCTACAGAGCGATCGCGTCGCGTTTCCCAATCAGCGGTCGAGTCGTCGCGGGGCTCCGGGCGGCCAAGTTCCTGAAGCCATCAGACGGCTAGGCACTCAGAGCCATACCCGGAACCCCTGGGCCCGACGATCATACGAATGACCGTCCGTGACTCGCGCTTGAAAGGCAGGACAACACCATGATGCCCCTTTCTTCTTCCGGCGCCGGCGATTTCCCCTCCTCCTGGACCTGGGGAGCGGTGATCGCCCTCGTCACCCTGGTCATCAGCACCTGGCTCATCGTCAACCACCGCCGCCGCGACCAGACCGTCCAGTGGCACCAGCCCGACTATGACACGGCGAGCGATGCGCTCCTCGTGCTGAACCGGCTGTCGCTCACGACGGCTGTCGAGGGCGTCACGACCGAGCTGCGCGAGCTGGTCGACGTGGTCAGCAGGCTCAGGATCGCCGAACAGCGCTCCCCGGACTTGCCGTTCGGCGTGGTCGTCGCGGAGCTGGAGGACTACCGGGCGAACGTGCTGCCGCAGAACCACGCCGCCAAGCTCGCCGTGGACGAGAGCCTGCGGACGACCACCTCGCTCTCGCCCGTGCGCAGGGCATCAGGCTCGAAGCCGCGCGCACCGCGATCGTCCAGGTACAGCGGAAGATCGAGAAACGCACACGCAATTAGAGTCCTTCTGGGCGGAGCCGGAAACCCTTTCCCGCCAGAACAGACGTAGCTGGCGCGTGCCTGAGCCGCGGGGGCTGTCGGCGACGTGCGTCAAACTGGTCTCGGCGCCCACCCCTGCGGCTGCGGGCGCCCGGGCTCCGGCCGGTTCGGACTGTTCTCCGCCGCCCGCAAGATGACCGACAGACTTGGAGCCGCTGATTCGTATCGGCGCCACGTCGCACCAGATGGGCATGCCGATCGCTGCTCCGCTTGCCGTTTCCGCCAAAATGGCGGCCTCTCACAGAGCATTGTCAGTGGCGAAGATCTCCACGCACCCGGGAGATTTTGTCGATCAATCGGCTGGCTGCATCGCCGGGCCGGTCGACGTCCGCCTGCCCGTGGGCGGCTGCTTCATCACCCGAGGCGAACACGGCACTGGCGAAACATACTCGGCAGCTGCCTGATAGGTCGACGCCTCGATGCGGCCCTCCAACACGGCTATCCGCAGTGCCAGCAGATGCCCGCCATGGCATCCGGCCCAGCCAGCACAAATGCGGCGCGTAGCGCTGTCACCATCGGCCTGGTGGCACTGGAACATTGCCTGCGGCTGGTCAGGCGCAGGAGCGTCATAGCGGCGGAGCTTGTCGTACTCCTCGTGTGCCCAGATACCCGACGAAGCATCGCGCCGGTAGGGACAGCTGTCACAAGAGCGCAGGGCCGGCGGACGGAGCAAAGAGAACATGATCTTAAGTATGGCGCGGGGCGGTGATCGGGAGATCCCGGAATTCTCTGAGTCTCGGAGCCGGCTCGCGTGGGCACTGAAGCTAGTAGATTGTCGCGGCTTAATTTTGCTGTGTGGTTGGGTAGAGGTGGCGCAGTTTCACGCGTGCGTCGTCGGTGGTGAAATGCCAGTCGACTT
>NZ_JBHYVB010000140.1:29558-31344 GCF_042750115.1 Streptomyces sp. NPDC059455 | reverse complement strand
GGGTGGGGCTGGGGGGGGGGGTGTTGTGGCGGGCGGGGGTGGGCCAGGCCGGCCCCGGCCCGGTGAGCGGGGGCGGGGTCGGGCGGCCGGCCGCCGCCGGGTGGCTGACCCGGGGCCGTCCGGGTGCCCGCGCTGGACAGGTGGTGGGGGTGGCGGCGGGAGGAGGCGGCGTACTCCTGCCCGCCGCCACGCCGTCCCCACGGCTCCCCTCGGGCCGTCGGGACGGCGAATCGGGGGCGCCTAGCCGTCGTGGTGGCGCTGGTGGTGGCCGCCGCCCTTCGCCGGCAGGTCCTTGACGCGGATGTCGCGGAAGGAGACCTCGTCCCCCTCCCCGTGGTTCTGGATGCCGACGTAGCCCTGGAGCAGGCTGCGCGCCGGGTCCCGGTTGGTGAAGTCGTTGATCTTCACGCCGTTGAGCCAGATCCGCAGCCGTTCGCCCTGCACACGGATCTCGTAGGTGTTCCACTCCCCCGGCGGGTTCAGCGCCGCGTCCCGCTTGGCGAGGTCCGCGGACTGGAAGCCGTAGACCGAGCCGGTGGTGTGGTCGGGGGTGTCCGTGGCGTCGATCTGCACCTCGTAGCCGTTGTTGACCGCCGACCAGGGGTCGTCGGAGGCCGGGAAGCCGACGAAGACGCCGGAGTTGTCGTCGCCCGCCATCTTCCAGTCCAGCTTGAGCGAGTACGAGCCCAGCTCACGGGCCCCGTACCAGAGCATGCCCATGCCGCCCGTCGAGGTGAGGGTCCCGGACTCGGTGTCGAGGGTGAAGCTCCCGGGGCCCGCCTGCTTCCAGCCGTCCGTCGAGGTGCCGTCGAAGAGCGGGCGGTAGCCCTGCTCGGGGCGGCAGTCGGCGTGGGCGGCGCCGGTGGCGTAGCGGAGGCCGCCGAGCAGATGCTGCCGGAAGGCGGGGTCGGCGTAGGACTCCTTGGTGTGGCCGAAGCCGGTGTAGAAGGCGCGGCCGCCCCGGTACTCCTGGCACCAGGAGATGGGGTGATCCTCGCCCATCGCGCCGCCCTGGTACGAGGATTCGTCGAGCGTGGCGAGGACCTTCACCCGCTCCCGCGGGTTGGTGCGGTAGTTGTACCACTCATCCGTCCGCTCCCACGTCGGCGCCAGATGCGCGGTCGCGGGGTTGGCCCGGTCCTCGACGTCCACGGTGGCCTGCTGGATCGCGGGGTGGGACTGGAAGTACGCCCCGGCCAGGCCCTCGTAGAAGGGCCAGTCGTATTCGGTGTCGGCCGCCGCGTGGACGCCGACGTAGCCGCCGCCCGCCCGCACATAGCCCTCGAACGCGGACTGCTGGGCGGTGTCGAGGACGTCGCCGGTCGTGGAGAGGAAGACGACGGCGTCGTAGCGGGCGAGGTTGTCGGGGGTGAAGGCGGCGCCGTCCTCGGTGGCGTCGACGGCGAAGCCGCTCTGCGCGCCGAGTTCCTTGATGGCGGCGATGCCGTCGGGGATCGAGTCGTGGCGGAAGCCGGCCGTCTTGGAGAAGACCAGCACCCGGTCGTCGGCGGCGCCGGATGTGGCGGCCCCGGACGCGGCGGCGGGCAGGGCGGTCAGGGCGAGCAGCAGCGTGGCCCCGGCGGCGGCGAGGCGCGCCCCAAGCCGGGAGCGGTTTCCGGAGTCGGATCTGGAGTCGGATCTGGAGTGCGGAGAGGTGTGCGGGTGCATGTCCGTCGTGCTCCTTCCTCCCGGGCCGGGGGGGGGGGGGGGGGCAGGGGAGCGACACCCCCCACCCCCCGCCCCGACAACGAGCACACCACCCCCCCCCCCCCCCGCGCCACACACA
>NZ_JBHYVB010000140.1:0-29548 GCF_042750115.1 Streptomyces sp. NPDC059455 | reverse complement strand
CCCCCCGGGGGGGGGGGGGGCCGGGCGGCCGCCCCCGCGCCGGGCCCCGGTCGTCAGCGCGTCAGCGCCTCGCTCGTCAGCCGGTGCCGATCGTGAAGTCGTCCACGTCGAAGAGCGCTCCCGCACCGCCCTTGAAGACGAGGGACAGCGTGGTGGTGCCGCTCGGGGGCTTCGTCAGTGTCGTCTTGACGTCCTGGAAGGTCTCCCAGTCGCCGGTCACCGGCACGGTGACGGTGCCGAGCAGCCGTCCGGTCGGGGAGCCGCTGCGGATCTCCAGCGTGCCGCCGGCGCCCGCCGAGGAGACCCGTGCGGTGAAGTCCTTGGCGTTGCCCAGCACATACGGGGTGAAGGAGATCCAGTCCCCGTTCTCGATGTTGCCGACCGTCTTGCCGCCGTTGGCCGGGGTGTGGTTGATCACCGAGACGCCCTGGCTGTCGCCGTAGTGCTCGGCCTGGCGGTGCTTGGGCTGGACGATGGACTGGTCGTGGGTGGTCAGCGGCGGCTGGCCGCCACCGCCACCGTCGGTGTACTCGGCGTCGAAGACCCCGAAGATGTTGGCGTTGGGGTCGTGTTCCCCGTCGGCGTTGGTCTTGATGGTGCCGGAGCAGCCGTTCGCCGAGGTGACGGGGTGGCCGTGGCTGTCATGGCCGAGGATGTAGGTGACCTTGACCTTGGCGCAGTCGACGGTCCCGTCCTCCGGGTCGGTCACCTTGACCTTGAACGGGACCTCGTCGCCGAAGGTGAACAGCTGGCCGTCACCGGGCAGTTGCAGCGTCACCTTGGGCGCGGTGTTGCCGACCGTGAGGTGCACATTGGCGCTGGCGGAGCGGCCGGTGGGGTCCTTGACGGTGAGGGTCGCGGTGAAGGTGCCGTTCTTCTTGTACGTGTGGGTGGGGTTGGTGGCGGCCGAGGTCGTGCCGTCGCCGAAGTCCCAGTTGTAGGTGAGGGTGTCGCCGTCGGCGTCCGAGGTGCCCGCCGAGGAGAAGGCGACCTTCATGGGCGCCTTGCCGGAGGTGCGGTCGGCGCCGGCCTCGGCGATGGGCGAGTGGCCGTCGGTGGCGTTCTCGATGCGGTAGAGCGCGGAGTGCTCGTCCCCGTTGAAGTAGCCGAGGCCGTAGTCGAGGACGTACAGCGCGCCGTCCGGGCCGAAGGCCGTGTCCATGACCTGGGTGCCGGACCACGGGAAGTCGTTGATCTTCTGCACGGCCCCGTCGGCGCCCTGCTCGATCCGCTTGATCCACTGGCGGCCGAACTCCCCCGCGAAGAAGTTCCCGTTGTAGGACTCGGGGAACTTCACCGGGGAGTCGAGCGAGGCGTCGTAGCGGTAGACCGGCCCGGCCATCGGCGACTCGGAGCCGGAGCCGAACTCGGGCACGGAGTCGTTGTCGTACGGGATCCAGGCGGGCTGGGCGGGCGGCAGATCGGTGAGCCCGGTGTTGTACCGCGAGGTGTTCTTGGGCGCGGCGCAGTCGAAGGCCGGGCCGGAGGTGCCGGTGGCGAAGTCGTAGTCGCGGTACGGCTTGTTATCGGCGATGCAGTACGGCCAGCCGTAGTTGCCGGCCTTGGTCACTCGGGCGAACTCGACGGCGCCGCCCGGTCCGCGCTCGGGGTTGGCGGCGCCGGCGTCCGGTCCGTAGTCGCCGACGTAGACCGTGCCGGTCGGCTTGTCGACACTGATCCGGAACGGGTTGCGGAAGCCCATCGCGTAGATCTCGGGCCGGGTCTTCTCGGTGCCGGGCGCGAAGAGGTTGCCGTCCGGGACGGTGTACGAGCCGTCGTCGGCCACCTTGATGCGGAGGACCTTGCCGCGCAGGTCGTTGCTGTTGCCCGCGGAGCGCCGGGCGTCATAGGCGGGGTTGCGGTTCTCCCGCTCGTCGATGGGGGTGAAGCCGTCGGAGGCGAACGGGTTGCTGTCGTCGCCGGTGGACAGGTACAGGTTGCCGTCGGCGTCGAAGTCGATGTCCCCGCCCACGTGGCAGCAGATGCCGCGGGACGCGGGGACGTCCAGGACCTTCTTCTCACTGCCGGTGTTCAGGGTGCCGTCGGCGTTGAGGGTGAAGCGGGAGAGACGGTTGACACCGTCGAACTTGGCGAAGTCGGCGGCCGTGCCCTCGTTGGGGGCGTCACCGGCGGGGGTGTCGAGCGGGGGCGCGTAGTAGAGGTAGATGGCGCGGTTGTCGGCGAAGCCGGGGTCGATGCCGACGCCCTGCAGCCCTTCTTCGTCGTGCGAGTAGACGGGCAGCTTGCCGGACACCTTGGTCTCGCCCGTGGCGTCGGTCAGCCACAGGGTGCCGTCGCGCGAGGTGTGCAGCACGGAGCGGTCGGGGAGCACGGCGAGCGTCATGGGCTCACCGGTCTCCTCCACGCCCTTGGCCAGGGTGACCTGCTGGAACTGCTCGGCTGCCGGGGCGGGTTGATCCGCGCCCGCCGGCGGAGCGGTGAAGGCGAGCCCCGCGCCGACGAGCAGTGCGCTCGTGACGAGCGCGAGGGGCCCGCGCAGTCGAAGCCTTTTCCTGTGCACGCTGATCCTCCGTGAAAAGAGGGGGGTACGGGCGGGCCGTCAGGCCGCCGTGACTGGCACAGGCGCGCGCCGTCGCGCCGGGATGACCGGTCCGGGGCGAGGGGCCCCTATGTGACCGGTACATCTCAAGGACCGTAGCGGGGTTTGTCCGGTCCGGAAACCCCTTTGACACAAAACAGCTGCTGCTTCATCCACGGGCAGGACAAAGCTGGGTGGGGGCGCGGTGTGCGGTCCCCCACCCAGGGGCCCTTCGGGCGGCGGGTCCTCGTCGCTACTTGTCCCCGCCGCCGAAGGCCGCGTCGAACGACGCCGTCGGCGGGTCGAAGTCGAAGTGCTTCAGCCGGGCCAGCGCCTCCGGGGCGCCGGTGAGCCGGTCCATCCCGGCGTCCTCCCACTCGACCGACACCGGACCGTCGTATCCGATCGAGCGCAGCATCCGGAACACGTCCTCCCACGGCACATCGCCATGGCCCGCGGAGACGAAGTCCCAGCCGCGGCGGGGATCGCCCCAGGGCAGATGGGAGCCGAGGCGGCCGTTGCGGCCGTCCAGCCGCTTCCGGGCCTCCTTGCAGTCCACGTGGTAGATCCGGTCCCGGAAGTCCCACAGGAAGCCCACCGGGTCCAGGTCCTGCCAGACGAAGTGGCTGGGGTCGAAGTTGAGCCCGAAGGCGGGGCGGTGGCCGACGGCCTCCAGGGCCTGGTGGGTGGTCCAGTAGTCATAGGCGATCTCGCTGGGGTGCACCTCGTGGGCGAAGCGCACGCCCTCGGCGTCGAAGACGTCGAGGACCGGGTTCCAGCGCTCGGCGAAGTCCTCGTAGCCCCGCTCGATCATCCCCGGCACCACCGGCGGGAACATCGCCACCAGATGCCAGATGGAGGAGCCGGTGAAGCCGATGACGGTGCGCACCCCGAAGGCGGCCGCGGCGCGTGCGGTGTCGGCCATCTCGGCGGCGGCCCGCCGCCGGACGCCCTCCGCGTCGCCGTCGCCCCAGATCCGGGCGGGCAGGATGGCCTTGTGGCGCTCGTCGATGGGCGAGTCGCACACGGCCTGGCCGACCAGGTGGTTGGAGATGGCCCAGCACTTGAGGCCGTACTTCTCCAGCAGCTCGCGCCGCCCGTCCAGATAGCCGGACTCGCCGAGCGCCCGGTCCACCTCGAAGTGGTCGCCCCAGCAGGCGAGTTCCAGTCCGTCGTAGCCGAAGTCACGGGCCAGCCGGCAGACCTCCTCCAGAGGAAGGTCGGCCCACTGGCCGGTGAAGAGCGTGAAGGGTCTGGGCATTCCGGCCTCCTCCTCAGACGGGTACGGGGGTGTAGACGCAGTTCTTCTCCGCGCTCTCCTCCACGGCGGCCAGCACCCGCTGCACCTGCAGCCCGTCCTCGAAGGACGGCTCGGGGCCGGTTCCGTCGGCGATCGCGAACACCATGTCCCGCGCCTGGTGGACGAAGGTGTGCTCATAGCCGAGGGCGTGGCCCGGCGGCCACCACCCCTCGAGGTAGGGGTGCTCGGGCTCGGTCACCAGGATCCGGCGGAAGCCGGAGTCGACGGCGGGCTCGGTGTGGTCGTGGAAGGACAGCTCATTGAGTCGTTCCAGATCGAAGGCGAGCGAACCACGATCGCCGTTGAGCTCGATCCTGAGCGAGTTCTTACGGCCCGCGGCGAACCGGCTGGCCTCGAACGACGCCACCGCACCGGAGCCGAACCGCCCGGTGAACAGCGCCGCGTCATCGACCGTCACCGGTCCGCGCGCCGCCCCGCCCGCCCCGGCGCCGCCGAGCCCGGCCACCGCGCCGGCGGGCAGCGGCCGCTCCCGGATGAACGTCTCGGTGAGCGCCGAGACGCCGACCAGCCGCTCCCCCGCCAGATGCTGCGCCAGGTCGACGATGTGCGAGCCCAGGTCGCCGAGGGCGCCGGAGCCCGCGTACTCCCGCCGCAGCCGCCACACCAGGGGGAACTCCGGGTCGACGATCCAGTCCTGGAGATAGGTGACCCGGACGTGGCGCAGCACGCCGATCCGCCCGTCGGCCACCATCCGGCGGGCGTACGCGATCGCGGGCGCGCGGCGGTAGTTGAAGCCCACCATCGCCACCTGACCGCGCTCCCGCGCCCGCCGCGCCGCCTCCACCATGGCCTCCGCCTCGGCCACGGAGTTGGCGAGCGGCTTCTCGCACAGCACGTGCTTGCCCGCCTCCAGGGCCGCGATGGCGATCTCGGCATGGCTGTCGCCGGGGGTGCAGACGTCGACCACCTGCACATCGTCCCGGGCGATCAGCGCCCGCCAGTCGGTTTCGGCGGCGGCCCAGCCGTGCCGGTCCGCGGCGGTCCGTACGGCGTCCGCGTCGCGCCCGCAGACGGCGGACATCGCGGGGCGGGCGGGGAGGTCGAAGACACGGCCGACGGTGCGCCAGCCCTGGGAGTGGGCTGCGCCCATGAAGGCGTAGCCGACCATGCCGACGCCGAGTGTCTTCGCTTCAGGATTTTCCATGGGACTCCTTCTGACGATCGCAAACCGACGCGAGGTGGGGGGTCTGGCCCTCTAACGGGCTCAGCTGAATCCCGTGGGGAGGTATTCGTCCACGTTGTCCTTGGTGACGACGGCGGAGTAGAGAGTGAGAGAAGCCGGGATCTCCAGCTCCGCGAGGCCGCCGACGCCCTTGCCCTGACCGAGTGCGCGGGCGAGGTCGATGGCGGAGGCGGCCATGGTGGGCGGGTAGAGCACGGTGGCCTTCAGCACGCTGTTGTCGGCCTTGATGGCGTCCATGGCGTGCTTGGCGCCCGCGCCGCCGACCATGAGGAAGTCATCGCGCCCGGCCTGCTTGATGGCGCGCTCGGCGCCGACGCCCTGGTCGTCGTCGTGGTTCCACAGGGCGTCGAAGTCGGAGTGGGCCTGGAGCAGCTGGGCCATCTTCGCCTGGCCCGACTCGACCGTGAACTCAGCGGCCTGGCGGCCGACCTTCTTGATGTTGGGGTAGTTCTTCAGGGCGTCGTTGAAGCCCTCGGTGCGCTGCCGGGTCAGCTCCAGGTTGTCGATCCCGGCCAACTCGATGACCTTGGCGTTCTTCTTGCCCTTGAGCTGCTCGCCGATGTAGCGCCCGGCGTTGAGGCCCATGCCGTAGTTGTCGCCGCCGATCCAGCAGCGGTACGCCTGCGGGGAGGCGAAGATCCGGTCGAGGTTGACCACCGGGATGCCCGCCCGCATGGCCTTCAGTCCGACCTGGGTGAGCGCCTTACCGTCGGCGGGCAGGATGACCAGGACGTCGACCTTCTTGTTGATGAGGGTCTCGATCTGGCCGATCTGCTGAGCGGTGTCGTTGGAGCCCTCGGTGGCCTCCAGAGTGACGTCCTTGTACTCCTTGGCGCGCCGCTTGGCCTGCTCGTTGATGGCGTTGAGCCAGCCGTGGTCGGCCTGGGGCCCGGCGAAGCCGATGGTGACCGCCTTACCGGGCTTGTCATTGGCCGTGTTCGCGGCCTGCTTGGCGTTGTCGCCGTCGTCGTTGTTCTCGTTGCTGGTGCACCCGGCGGCGAACATCGCGCCCGCCGCGGCGGTGCCCAGGAGGAGGTTTCTGCGACTGGTGGTGGCGGAGGAGCTCTTGGCATTCCTCATGGCGTCGAACGACCCTTCTGTACCAGGACGGCGGCGACGATGATCGCGCCCTTGGCGATCTGCTGGACATCGCTCTGAAGGTTGTTCAGGGCGAACAGATTGGTGATGGTGGTGAAGACGAGGACGCCGAGGACGGAGCCGGTGATGGTGCCGCGGCCGCCGCTGAGCAGCGTGCCACCGATGATCGCGGCGGCGATGGCGTCGAGTTCGTAGAGGTTGCCGTTGGTGTTCTGGCCGGAGCCGGTGAGGACGACCAGCATGAAGGCGGCGACACCGCAGCACAGCCCGGAGAGCAGATACAGCAGCAGCCGCTGCCGCCGGACGTCGATGCCCGCGAGCCGGGCCGCCTCCGCGTTGCCGCCGATGGCGACCGTGCGCCGGCCGAAGGTGGTGCGGTTGAGCACCAGCCAGCCCACCACGGTCACCGCGGCGAAGATGATCACCAGCGGCGGTATGCCGAGGACGTAGGCGTCCGGGAGCCCCAGGTCCAGGACCTGGTTGACGGTGACGACCTGGGTCTTGCCGTCGCTGATCTGCAGGGCGAGACCGCGGGCCGAGGCGAGCATCGCCAGCGTGGCGATGAACGGGACCATCCCGCCGTACGCGATGAGCACCCCGTTGACCAGTCCGCAGCCGACTCCCACCAGGACCGCGCACAGCAGAATGCCGCCGAGCCCGTAGTCCTGGGTGGCGAGCGTGGTGGCCCACACCGAGGCCAGCGCGACGATCGCGCCGACCGACAGATCGATGCCGCCGCTGGTGATGACGAAGGTCACGCCGACGGTGACGACGCCGATGACAGACGCCTGGGTGAGCACGAGCTGGAGGTTGTCGGTGCTGAGGAACTCATCGGGCTTGGTGAAGCCGCCGACGGCGATCAGCACCGCCAGCACCCCGACGAGGGAGAGGTTGCGCAGGTCGGCCAGGCGCCGCAGCCTGCTCAGCGGATCGGTGTCGGTGCGGCCGGCCGGCGGTTTGCCGACCGGACCGGCCGTCAGCGTGGCGCCCGCGCCCGGTACCGGGGCGGGGTCGGCCGGAGGCGGGGACGCCGGCCTGCTCCCGGGTGAATTCACGACGGGCTCCCTTCCATGACGAGATCGAGGACGCGGTGCTCGTCCAGCTCCCGCGCGGGCGCCGTATGGACGACGCGGCCCTCGCGGAGCACCAGCACCCGGTCGGCGAGGCCCAGGACTTCGGGCAGTTCGCTGGAGACGAGGAGGACGGCCATGCCGTCGTCGGCGAGTCGGCGGATCACGGCGTACAGCTCGGCGCGGGCGCCGACGTCCACCCCGCGCGTCGGCTCGTCCAGCAGCAGCACCCGGCAGCCACGCAGCAGCCAGCGGGCCAGTACGGCCTTCTGCTGGTTGCCGCCGGACAGGGTGCGCACCGGCCGCTCCGGGTCGTCGGGGTGCAGCGACAGATCGCGGACGCACCGGCGGGCCGCCGCCCGCTCCGCGCCGCGGTCCACCCATCCGGCGCGGGAGAAGCGGGTCAGCGAGGAGACCGAGACATTGCGGGTGACGGACTCCAGCATCAGCAGCGCCTGCGCCTTGCGCTCCTCGGGGGCGAGACCGAGTCCGGCGCGCACGGCGGCGGTCACACTGCCGGGGCGCAGCGGGCGGCCGTCCACCACGACCCGGCCCGAGGTGGGGCGGCGGGCGCCGTAGACGGTCTCCAGGATCTCGGACCGCCCGGAGCCGACGAGCCCGGCCAGACCCACGATCTCGCCGGGCGCCACCTCGAGGTCGATCGGCTCGAACTCCCCCGCCCTGCCGAGGTTCTCCAGCCGCAGCACGGGCGTGGCGGCGGCGACCGGAGGCGGCGTGGTGCGGCGCGGGAACGCGTACTCCACGTCCCGGCCCGTCATCAGCGCCACGACCTCGCGGGTCGGGGTGGTGCGCGCGGGCAGCCCGCGGGCCGCGGCGCGGCCGTCCTTGAGCACGGTGACGCGGTCGCCGATCCGGCGGATCTCCTCCAGCCGGTGCGAGATGTAGACGACGGCGACCCCGGCGGCGGTGAGATCGCCGACGATGCGGAAGAGGTTGTCCACCTCGTCGGGGTCGAGGGCCGCGGACGGCTCGTCCATCACGATCAGCTGGACGTCATGGGAGAGCGCGCGGGCCATCGAGACGATCTGCTGCCCGGCCGCGGAGAGGTCCCCCACCAGCCGCCCCGGGTCGATCTCGGGGTGCCCGAGCCGGGTGAGCAGGGCGGCGGTGGCGGTGCGGGCCGCGCCGGAGCGGACGAATCCGCCGGTGGCCATCTCATGGCCGAGAAAGACGTTCTCGGCGACGGACAGCCCCTCCACCAGGTCGAGTTCCTGGTAGATGGTGGCGATGCCGAGGCGCATGGCGGCGATGGGCGATTTGAGGGCGACCGGTTCGCCGCGCCAGAGGATCTCGCCGCTGTCGGGCTGATGCGCCCCGGCGACCACCTTGATGAGGGTGGACTTGCCCGCGCCGTTCTGGCCGAGCAGACAGTGCACTTCGCCCGCTTCGACATCGAGGTCGACGCCGTCCAGGGCCCGTACGCCGGGGAAGGACTTGGTGATCGCGGACATGGTGAGGAGTGGGCGCGGGTCGGGTGGTGCCGGTGCCATGGCGGGCCTCCTCGGCGGGGTCGCTCGATGCGGTGCGGTCGCTCGTATGCGGTGCGGTCGCTCGATGCGGTGCGGGTCGCTGGGCGTGCGGGACGCTTGGGCATGCGGTACGCCGGGCGTGCGGGTGCGCGGCGGGGCGGTGATGTTGGTGGTGCCGTGATGGGGTGGCGGGGCGCGACGGGGTAGCGGCGCGGCCCCGGTGGGTGTGGGGTGCCGGTGGTGCGGCTCGGTGATGCCGGTGGTGCGGCTCGGTGATGCGGCTCGTGCCTCGACGTGGCGTACGCCGAGGGGCGGTGCGGTGCGATGCGGTGCTGATGCCGTGCTGCTGCTGCGCTGTGCCGAGGTGCGGCCCCGCCGTGGCCGGGCGGGGTCAGGCGGTCATGCGGTCATGGCCATCAGGGGGTCAGGCCGGTGAGAAGAGGTGGTCGCTGATCAAGCGGGCGGCGCCGGTGACCCCGGCGGCCGGGCCGAGTTCGCCCAGCACGATGGGGAGGTTGCCGGTGGCCAGGGGCAGGGACTGGCGGTAGACCTGGGTCCGTATGGCGGCGAGCAGCGTATGGCCGAGCCCGGTGACACCGCCGCCGATGACCACCAGACCGGGGTTGAAGAAGCTGACGAGCCCGGCGATGACCTGGCCCGTACGGGTGCCGCCGTCCCTGATGAGGTCGAGCGCGGTCGCGTCGCCGGCCGAGGCCGCCGCGGCGACGTCGGTGGCGGCGAGGCTGCCCACTTCCTCCAGCCGGGCGGCGAGTTCGGCGGACCGGCCGTCGCGGGCGGCCTCCTCGGCGTCACGGGCCAGCGCCGCGCCGCCGAAGTACGCCTCCAGACAGCCGTGGTTGCCGCAGGCGCAGGGGCGGCCGTCGGGTTCGGCCTGGATGTGGCCGATGTCGCCCGCGCTGCCGGTCGTCCCGCGGTAGACCTCACCGCCGACGACGATCCCGCAGCCGATACCGGTGCCGATCTTCACGCAGAGGAAGTCCTTGACGGAACGGGCGACTCCCGCGTGCTGCTCGCCCATCGCCATGAGGTTCACATCGTTGTCGACCATGACCGGGCAGCCGAGCTCCTGGCTGAGCGCCTCCCGTACCGGGAAGCCGTCCCAACCCGGCATGATCGGCGGCGCCACGGGCACGCCCTCGGGGAACCGCACCGGGCCGGGCACTCCGATGCCCGCCCCGTCGAACCCCTCGGCCACCCCGGACGCCCGGAGCTTCGCGGCCATGTCCAGCACCTGCTCGAAGACCGCGACGGGCCCTTCGCGCACATCCATGGGCTGGTTGAGGTGGCCGAGAATCTCCAGTTCGGCATTGGTCACGGCGACGTCCACGGAGGTGGCGCCGATGTCCACGCCGAGCAGCCGCAGCCTGGGCGCGAGCCGGATGTTGTGCGAACGCCGACCGCCCCGCGAGGCCGCCAGCCCGTCCGCGACCACCAGCCCGGTCTCCAGCAGCCGGTCGATCTCCACGGCCAGCTTCGAACGCGACAGGTCGATCTGATCGCCCAGCTGAGCACGGGAGTTGGGGCCACCGTCGCGCAGCAGGCGAAGCAATCGCGCCTGATGCGCGTTCGCCGGTCGTGCCGTCATGCGCCTCACGCTGCCCCTCCCGCCGTCATCGGCATCCACGTGGCCGGGCTTTCACGGGGAACGTAGCAGCGGTTGTCGGGGGTGGGAAGAACTTGCGCCGCAATTGGCTCCGACTTTCTCCTGTCTCAGGACAAAGTAATGCGCGCAGGGGTGCCTCTCAGATGCCCGGCGGCGCTTCAGTCCGACTGCCTCAGATGGCGCATGAGCTGCTCGAACAGCGCCCAGCTCGAGGGCGAACTCCCGTCGCCGAGCGGATAGTAGAAGCCCGGACGGGCCTCGGGCCCGAGCGGCACGGGCCGGGCGGGCAGCGGTGTGCGCCGGGCGAAGGTGAGGCCGACTTCCCGCGCCTCGTCGGCTCCGAGCGCGAAGCCGACCGGGACGGCGGGCGGTTCGAAGCGGGCGGGCAGACTCAGGTCGCGGCGGGCGGCCCGCAGCTGGACCAGCAGCGACTGGAGCCGGTGCTCGGTGACCAGCGTGGCCGCGAGGTCGGGCAGGACGTCCAGCGGCGGCTTCTCGCCGGGGCCGTAGCCGAAGGCCAGCGTCACGTCCTGTTCGACGCCCCGGGCAGTCCGCTCCACGCGCAGCGTCGCGATCGCGGGCCGGTCGGCACGGCCCACCGCGACCACCCAGGTGCTCTCCGGGGCGCGGTCGTGGGCAAGGGCGGTCAGCGCCTCGCACGACCAGGCCAGATTGACGGGCTCGGCGGTGCTCCAGCCCTCGGGTGGACCGCCGGTGAGGGCGGTCCAGGCCGCCTCGAGGGCCCCGCCGAGGACGAGCCGCTCCTCGGCCGGCTGCACCGTGCGGAAGGACAAGGTGAGTTGACGCTCGCCGGTGTCCTCGGCGCCCTCTGCGCCCTCGAGGAAGGCCCGGGCCACCGGAGTCCGCTCCGGTTCCGCCTCGACCGGGGTGAACCCCCCGTCGTGCCAGCGCAGCAGGGCGCCGGACAGTCCGTCGTAGTAGCCGCCGCCCTCGTCGTCGCGCACCACCCAGCGGGACGGCAGCCCGGTGAGCGACAGGCGCGTGGGCAGGCTGAGCCGGGCCGTCGCGGGGGTCACGATCTGGACGGCGCGGTCGCTCGCGGCCGCGGCCCGTATCGCGTCCGACAGCCAGGCCGTCATGGCCACCACGGGTCTGTCCTGGAGCACTACCGCCGTACGCTCGGTGAGCACGTCGACGGCGGGCTGAGCAGCGGCCGGGGCGGCGGACGCGGCACCGGCGCCGGGCTGTGCGGCCCCGGCGTCCGCCGCCGCCTCTGGCGGCCAGACCGAGCCACCGCACAGCCGGGCGAGCCGCCGCGCGAAGGACGCCGCCAGCAGCTCGGCGCGCTCCACTCCGGTGGCGGCCCTGGCCTCGGTCCACCACACGGGCACGCCGGTGCCCCCGGCCTCGGGGCCCAGCAGCCGCGCCGCCTCGCCCGCGACCCGCACCAGCAGCGGCGCCTCCACGGACACCAGCGGGCGGCCCGCCTCGTCGCACATCTGGATCACCGCGCCCTCGCCGGCCGAGCGCACATCGAGGTCGGGACCCCCGGCGAACAGTCCGGCGACGAGGCTCCAGATGTCGGGCATCCGCTCGGTGAGCGCGATCACGTCCTTGGTCATCGGCCGTCCTCCTCCGGGTGCCGCTCCTGCTCCACCCATCCCGTCTGGATCAGGCGGTCGGACTCACCGCGCCGGACCAGCAGCCCGCGCCCGGGCGGCTGTACGGACGCGTACACGCCCGGGAACAGCTGGCCCTCCATCCGGTCGCCCGTCATCACCAGGGCCGATGTGCCGCTCTCCCGCAAGGTCATGAGGAACGGCTCGTACAGGGCCCGGGAGCTGCCCGCCACCCGCCGAGTGATCACGAAGTGCAGCCCGATGTCGGGCGCGTGCGGCACATACGGCAGGAAGGGCTGAAGCGGCTGCTGCCCCGCGGTGGTGAGGATGTCGTAGTCGTCGACGAGGATGACGATGCGGGGCCCGTCGTACGCCGGGCCCGCCGAGGGCGGCGGGGTGCCGGTGGTCTCGTCCGGCATGCGCTTGGCCAGCTCGCCCGCGATGCCCGCGGCGAGCCCCTCGCAGATCCGGGCATTGTACGCATAGCCGCCCTGGTACGCCTCGGGCACCACCTCGCGCAGCCCGCGCCGCGGATCCATGATCCCGAAGACCAGCTCCTCGTCGGAGTGGCGCGCGGCCAGGCCCTCGGCGATCAGCCGCAGCAGATTGGTCTTGCCGCACTCGTTGTCCCCGAGGATCAGCAGGTGCTGGTCGCGGTCGAACAGGTCGAGCAGCACCGGCGCGAGCGCGGTCTGGTCGACCCCGATTGGCACCCGCCGCGGCTGGGACGTGGCCGACGGCAGCGACCGGGCGGGCAGCCGCGCGGGCAGCACCCGCACCCGCTGTGCCGTCTCCCCGGGCCAGGCCGCGCCGATGGACCGGGCCGTCTGCTCGACGGCAGCGCCCAGATCGGCGGTGGAGGCGTGGCCGTCCAGGCGCGGGAGGGCGGTCTGCGCGAACAGCTTGCGGTCGGTGAGAGCGCGCCCGGCGTCGTCGGGGGTGAGGGTCTCGGCGAGCCTGCGGTCGACGCTGCTGTCGCCGGCGTCGTTCAGCCGCAGCTCGATATGGGTGCCAAAGGTGGACTGGTGGCCGATGCGCACGTCGTTCCAGCGCAGCATCGCGGCCACGACGTGGATGCCGTACCCGCCGCCGCGCTTGAGCAGGTCGCCCACGGCGTCGTCCAGGGACTCGAAGTCGTCGCGCAGCGCCCCGAACCCGTCGATGAGCAGCACGATGTCGGTGGACGCCAGCTCGGGCAGGGATCCGGCGGCGCGCAGGGCGCGCAGCCGCTCCATCGAGTCGATGCCGTGCTCGCGGAAGAGCTCCTCGCGGGCGTCCAGCATGCCGCGCGCCTCCTCGACCGTGCGGGTGGCCCGCTCCCGGTCGGCCCGCCCGGCGACACCACCGACGTGCGGCAGCGCGGCGAGCGCCTGCAGACCGCCGCCGACCAGGTCGAGACCGTAGATCCCGACCTCGCGCGGGGTGTGGGTGAGGGCGAGTGAGAGCGCGAGGGAGCGCAGCAGCGTGGTCTTGCCGGACTGCGGGCCGCCGATCACGGCGGCGTGGCCCCCGGCGAGGGTGAGGTCGAGGACCCACTGCCCCTGCCACTGCCGCCCCGGGTCGTCCAGCAGCCCCAGCGGCACCCGCATCGTCCCCGGGCGCCGGGCGAACTGCATACCGCGGGCCGCGTCGACCTCCACCGGCCCCGCCGCGGCGTCCAGCGCGAGCGCGGCGGGCAGCGGCGGCAGCCAGATACGGCGCACCGGGTCGGCGGCGCCCCTGATCCGGTCGACCATCACGGACATGACGGTCGGCCCGGGGTCTCTAGTGCGCTTGCCCACGCCGGGCGTGTCGTCCTCGGCGGTCGCGGACTCCTCAGGCCCGGCGAGCGTGTTGTACGCGGGATACGGGTGGACGGCTGGCCCGGTGGCCTCCACGGCGCGCGGTGCCGGGCCCCGGTACGGGCCGGAGACATACCCGGCCTTGAACCGCTCGTACGCCGTGGTGTCGACCTTGAGGTAGCCGAAGCCGGGCAGCGGCGGCAGGTGGAAGGCGTCGGTGGTGTCCAGCACGGTGCGGCTCTCGTCGGCGGAGAAGGTGCGCAGGCCCAGCCGGTAGGAGAGGTAGGTGTCCAGGCCCTTGAGCTTGCCGCCCTCGATGCGCTGGCTGGACAGCAGCAGATGGACGCCGATACTGCGGCCGATGCGGCCGATGGACAGGAACAGATCGATGAAGTCGGGCTTGGCGGTGATGAGTTCGCCGAACTCGTCGATGACGACGAAGAGATGCGGCAGCGGCTCCAGGTCGGGTCTCGTCGTCTCGCGCACCGCCGCGTAACCCGAGATGTCCGCGACGTTGCCCGCGTCCTTGAGCACCTGCTGACGGCGCTTGACCTCGCCCGCGAGGCTGGTGTGCACCCGCTCCACGAGCCCGGCCTGGTTCTCCAGGTTGGTGATGACACCGGCCACGTGCGGCAGCCCGTCGAACGGGGCGAAGGTCGCGCCGCCCTTGTAGTCGACCAGCACCAGCGCCAGGTCCTGGGGCGGATGGCCGGCCACCAGGGCGAGGACGAGGGTGCGCAGCAGCTCGCTCTTGCCGGAGCCGGTGGCGCCGACGCACAGGCCGTGCGGGCCCATGCCCAGTTCGGCGGACTCCTTCAGGTCGAGCAGCACCGGCTCGTGGGCGTCGTTGACGCCGATGGGCACCCGCAGGAAGGAGCGCTCGCCGCGGGGCGCCCAGGCACGGGCCAGGTCCAGGGCGCCTGGGTCGTCGACGCCCAGCAGCCCGGGGAAGTCGACGGGTCCGGACAGCGGGGCGTCCACGAGGGATTCGGCCGACAGCCGCAGCGGGGCCAGCATCCGGACCAGGCCCTCGGCCCCGGCGGCGGTGACGTCGTCCACGGTGCCGTGGGCGCCCGTCGGCCGGTCGCCGCGCAGGTCCTCCACGATGGCGTGGGCGCCCGTCGGCTGCCCGCCGCGCAGGTCCTCCACGACCACCTCGTCCTCGCCGACGGTGATGCGGACCGCCACCTCGCCCGGTTCCTGCACCCGCTCGGCCACCAGGTGCAGCACGGTGACGCCCATCTCGCGGTGGGCCACGGCCTCGTCGGGGCGCGGCAGCTCCCGTGCCTCCCCGCCGTGGTCATCGCTGATGACGAGCAGCCGGCCGCTGAGCCCGAGCGCGTCGGCCCCGGACAGGCCGCGCCGCACCTCGGCCGCGTACGCGGCGCGCTGCCGGAGGTCGCGGCCGAGGAGCCGGGCGAGCTGGGGCAGATCGGGGGCGATCCGGCGGGCGGCGACCGGCCCGTCGCGCTCCTCGGCGGCCAGCAGATGCGGCAGCCACTTGAGCCAGGCCCAGTCCCGCTCGACCCGGTCGCCGGGGGCGGCGAGCGCCAGGGCCACGTCGTCGGGGGCGTGGGTGGCGGCGGTCTGGACGAGCAGCGCCCGCACCACCCGCAGCACCGCGTCCCGCTCCCCCACCACGCTGACATTGCCCACCCGGTCCAGCGGCACGGTCAGCGGCAGATCGGTGACCAGTGCGTAGCGCCCGACCAGGGCGCCCGCCTCGTTGAGCATGAACGGGTCGGGCGGGGTGAGCACACTGCCCGACTGCCGGGCCACGGTCAGCGGCCGCAGCGGCATCTCGCCGGTGCCGATCCGCACCCGCAGGAAGTCCGGGTCGGTGCGGCGCCGCTCCCACAGCCGGGCCGGGTCGCGCACCACGTCGTACAGGGCCTGCGGCGGGGGGTCGAGCACCCGCGCGGTGGCGCGCCAGGCCCGCTCCTCGGCGCCGAGCTCCTCACGCAGTTCCTCCAGGTACTCCAGATACCGCTCGCGCTGCTGGCGGCGGGTGCGCTGCGCGCGCCCGCGCTGGGAGAACAGCAGCACCAGGGCACCGACGACGGTGACCACGAGGACGAGGGCGCCGATCGCCGCGAACTGGCCGCTGCGCAGCACGGTCATCATGACGACCGAACTCATCACCCCGGCGATCGGCAGCAGCGACATGGCGGCCCCCGCCGCCTTGCCCTCGGGCAGGTTGGGCGGGGCCTCGATGGCGCGCGGCTCGGGCTGGGGCAGCGGGCGGGTGGCGCGGGCGGGCCGGTGCACCAGGCGCGTCGTCATCGCCGTCCTCCCCTGTGTTCTCCCTTGTGGTGTCCTCCCTTGTTGTGCTCTCTGTTGTGCCCTCCCCTGTCGCGCACGGCGCGGTCCAGGAGTGCGGCAGCCAGGCGGCCCGCGGCCAGCCGGGTGCTGTGGGCGAGCAGCCCGGTGCGGATGGCGCCGCCCGCGGCCAGATGACGGTCGTACGGGATGGCCATCACCTCGACCCCGCTCTCGGCGAGGTGGGCGCGGGCCACGTCCAGGTCGAGCGCGGTGTCGGGCGAGGACTCGGTGAGGGCGACCACCGTGCCGGGCAGCATGGGCCGCGGCACCGCCGCCATCCAGTCCAGGACGGTGCGGGTGCTCGCCACGCCCTCCAGGGTGGCGGGCGCCACCAGCACCCTTGCCTGCACGGTGTCCAGGGCCGTGCGCGCCAGCTCCCCCGGCAGCGTTTCGCAGTCGACGACTGTGACACCGAAGTAGCGGCGCAGCGCCATGGTCACGGTGCGGTAGGCCCGGATGTCCAGCGGAGTGCCGATGCGGCCCTGGCTCCCGGGCAGCAGCCAGCCGCCCTCGGGCAGCTGGACCAGATAGCCGGTGACCTCCGCGAACTGCATCGAGGGAGACACGACTTGGGCCACGTCCGCGCATGTCCAGCGGACCGACTCGGCGCCGAGCCGGATGGGCAGACTGCCCAACGCCGGGTCGGCCTCCACCACGAGGACCGGGTCCTGGCGGTAGTGCGCGAAGGTGAGGTTGAGCAGCGCCGCGACAGTGGTCTTGCCCGCGCCGCCGCGGATGCTGCTCACCGCGATCTGCCGCCCGGTGGTGACCGGTTGCTGCAGCGCCCGGGCAACCTCGGTGGCCTCCTCCACCTCACGCGAGGCGGACGCGGCGACCAGCCGCCGCAGGGTGCGCCCGGCGCGGCGGGTGACCGGGTCCCCACTGCGGAGCCTGCCTTGGGCGAGGGCGAGCCGGGGGTCGACGGGCGGCACCGGTGTGGGGGCGGGCAGGTGCTGGGGGCGCGCCTGGGGACGCCGGTCGGCGGGGGCGGGGGGCTCGGCTGGGGCGGCGGGCGCGGCGGGCGCGGGATCATCTGGGCCCGTCGCCCCGTTCACCCGCCGTGGGGCGGGGGCGGGGTGGGCCTCGGTGGCTCCCGAACCGCCGGGCGCCTCCCCGGCCCCGGGAGCACCCGAAGCCATCAGAGCGCCCAGAGCCTTGTAGCCCTCCGACGCCTTGGGGCCATGTGGACCCCCGACCGCCTCCGGTGCGTCATGACCGCTCTTCCCGACATCCGCGTCCTCGGCGGTCCCGGAGGGCCCGGGGCCCTTGGAGGCAGGCGTGTTCCGCAACTGGTGGAGCACATCGCTCTGCCAATCCCCTGCGCCCATGACGCCTCCTCTCGGCTCGGATACGGACAACGGTCCCCTACGACAAACAAGGGCAAGGACAACGGCCGGTAACCGGCGCTAGAACGCGTCCAGCAAGCGCCCGTACACTCCGAACTCCCCGACCACCAGCGGAAACAGCACGATGACGCCGACCGCCTCGACCAGATCCACGATCCGCCGGAGCCGGACGCGGACATGCTCGGGAGGCCGTACGGTCAGCACGCCAAGCGGGAGCAGCGCGGCGACGGCGAGCGCGGCCAACGGCCCGTACGGTCGGCCGTCGGTGGTGTCGAGCCAGAGCACCACCAGACGCACCAGCAGTACCAGGGCCGCGGCGAGCAGCGCCACCACCTCGGCCGCCAGCGGGTACGCCCGTGACCGGGACAGCAAGACGATCGCGAGGACCGCGGTGAGCGGCACCGTCCACGGGGAGGCGTCGCCGACGGCGAGCAACCCGGCGGCGGTGGCGGACGCCGCGGTGACGAGCGTGGCGAACACCAGCCCCCGGTGGGTGGCCGCGAGCGCGGTCGCCACCTCGTGTCGGCTGACCGACACCCCGCCCGAGCGCCGGTCGTCAAGACCGGTGAGCCCGGCGGCGGTCAGTGCGAGGCGCGGCAGCAGGCCGAGCGCCACCACGGACACCACGGCGAGCACCGCCCCCAGCCGGGCCTGCTGGGCATCGGTGTGGGCGCCGTCCTGCAACGCGGCGACGACCTCCCACAGCCCGCCGGTGACCACGACGGCACCGGCGCCGATGTACGCGCCCCGCCCGACCGTGGCCGAGACCCCGAGCAGCAGCAGCGTCACCACAATGGCCCCCGCCACCCCGGCGAGCCGCGCCGTGCCGCCCCAGCCGTGGGCGTCCGCGGCCGTCCAGGCGGCGAGCACGCCGAGGGCGCCGCCGGTGAGCATGAGGGTGGCGCCGAGGTCCCGGTTGCGCAGCCGGGCGGCCGCGGCCCCGGTCAGCGCCGCCGCCGCGGCCACCACGGCCAGGGCCGTGGCCACGCCGGAGTCGGGGAGGCCGCGCCGCGCCAGCAGACCGACGGCCAGCGCCAGCGCGAGGGTGGCCGCGCTCGCGGTCCACTGCCGCGCCGCCGCCGACCACCGCCATGCCCGGAGGTCCAGATCCTCGGCCACCTCGTCGGTGACGTCATGCACCACCGGCGCCGCGGGAACGTCCCGCTCCCGTACCAGCCGCAGCACCGCGCCGTCCGGCACCGCCGCGGACGTGAGCGTGGCGTCCTGCGGCAGGACGACCCCCTCGGCGGTGACCAGATGCCGCAGCGTCGGCCGGTCCGCCACCTGGTCGTCGACCAGCCGCAGCACATCCGGCAGCAGCCGGCCGACCGGCTCGTCGGCGGGCAGCACGATGTCCACCCGCCGCCGCTCCCCTACCAGCGTGACCCGACTCAACTCAGCGCTCCGCGCCTGCTTCGCCGCCCCCACGATGCCCCCTCCCCCGACAGGCCCTACCGGGCCGTGTCCGTCGCCGCGGTGGACGAAGGCGTCAGCACACCCGGCGCGGACCGGCCCTGCTTGCCGATGGTGTCGGAGATGAACGACCACCCCACGCACCCGGCACACAGCACCGCCGCGATCACGATGCCCGCGAACACCTTCCCCAAATTCTCATCCACCGACCGCCGCCCCCGCTGCGCGCCGAACAACAACGCGTCCCGGATCCGCCGCCGCCGGACCGCCACCGACTCCAGCAGCTGACTGTCGTAGTCCCGTGCCATCGGTCACTCAGCCCGCCTGGTCCTCGCCCCATGGAAGCTCGACCGGACGACGCCGCCAGTACCACGGGAGTTCGCCTTCGCTGTATGCCGAGGGTACGGGTACCGCCGCGGCGAGCGCCCGGCCGCCGTCATCAGTCGTGAGCCCGCGGTAGGTCGCGTCCACTTCGTCAAGGGCCCGCTGCGCGGATACCCGCTGGGTCCCGGAAAGCGCCGCGACTCGCTCAGTGAGCTCGTCGCGAAAGGCGAGATCCTCCGCGTACATCGAAGCCGGGTACCAGTGGGAGGGGGGCCACCCCTGCTCCGTACGCACCGTGAGCCGCTCCCAATTGACCAGCAGATCGTAGACCCTGCTCAGTGGCCCGCCCGCCTCTGGAGCGACATGGGAGTCAGTCACTGGCGTGGGAAGCTGCAACTCCTTGATGATTTCCGGAAGCTTGTGTACAGCGGCTTTGGGAAATCCGGCGACGGGAATTTCGACCGCCTCGACCGTGACACCCTCCTCATCGGTTTCCGGCTCCCCGATGCGGGCGTGCGTCACCTGCCCCTCTGGCGTCGCCACTTGCCGAACGCCGGGCGGAAGCGGCCCCTCCCCGAGGAAGAGCACGGGCACGTCGAGCTCCCGCGCCAGCGCCCTCGCCAACGCCTCCTCGGGCGGCTGCGGGCTCACTTCCTCGCTCGCGTACACCGTGAGCGCCCAGCGGACATCGCCGGACATCTTCTCGTACTCACACGTGACGGTGGCGTTCCAGTTGCGGTTCTCCACCTCGGACTCGTCGGAGACGTCCACATCCGCCACCAGGACTCCGAACGCCCCGGACAGCACCGCATCCAGCCGCTCGGGTACACGCTCACCCGGAACCAGGAGGTTGTACATCATGAGTAGTATTCCCGATACATGTCGATCGCCTTCTGGACGGCACCAGGGTTTTCCGTGAACTTCGGCGCGTTGGAAAACATCTTTTCGAGTTTGCCCAGGTCACCATTGACCTTCATGATTGCCTTCAACGCTTCATACTCCACCCGATTCATGGGGACCAGACCGGGTCCGGACACCGGGAATACCCTACCGCTCGGCTCAACCCCGTAGCTTCTGCCGTTAATGGTGTAGTGCTGGGTGCGAGGATTGAACTCAGCCCGGCCGGCCGCGATGTCGGCGATATCCTTGTTCACCGCGTCCTTGAACTCCGGCCGGATGATGGTGTTCTCCTGGACGACCTTCCCGTGCTTCACGCCGCTGAGCGAATGTCGCCGATTAGGCGGCAGAAGCGTCTTGCCCCGAGCCGAGCCGACGATGTCATCCCTCGCTTTCCATCCGCGCTGACCCGACGGCTGCCCGTCGTCACCTGGACCGCCCGACTCATGGGGACCACCAGTGTCACCAGGGCCACCCGGGTCGTGGGGGCCGCCGCCGCCCGGGCCGGTACCGCCGCCGCCCGGGGCGGCATGGTCGTGGGCGGGGGTACCGGTGTCGTGGGTGGTGGGGTGGGAGCCGCCGCTCGTGGTGGGGGTGTGCTTCTCGGGCGGGTCGTCCGGTGGGTCGTTCGGGCCGTCGTCGCTCGCGCGGGGACCCAGGTCGTCCGGGGCGCGGCCCACCTCGTGGCCCGGTGCGCCCACATGGGCGAGCTCCGGCTGCCGGGCGCGCCGGGCCGCGCCCGGCGCCTGCCGGTCGACGGCGGACGGCTCGTGCACCGGGTGGTGCACGGTGCCGTCGGGGAGTTCGAGGGCGCCGTTCTTGTGCAGGACGCTGCCGTCGGGCAGTTTGACCGAGCCGTCCGGGCGGAAGACCGTGTCGTCCGGAAGTTTGAGTGAGCCGTCGGGCAGTTGCACACCGCTCCCGGCGCGCAGGTTCTTCAGATGGCTCACCAGGTCGCCGACCTTGAGCTTGGACAGTCCGATGCCCGCGCCCTTGAGGACGTAGGTCATCGGGTCCACGACCTTGCCCACCTTCCCCGCCACGCTGAGCGTCCGCGCGACGGCGCCCGACTTGGCGGCGGACCCCGCGCCATCCGTGGCGATGGCCGTGAGCACGTTGAACGTGACTCCGCCCGCCGCGCGCGCCGGGTTCTTGCCCCACTCATCCCATGCCACCATCGCCTTACCGGCGTTGATCATGGTGTGTTTGGTGCTCTTGAGAAATCCCGGCAACATGGAGTCGGGCGTCGCGAACCAGCCCGGCACCAGCGTGTTCAGCGACAGGCCCACGGCCAGCTTGCCGAGGTTCGCCCAGGAGTTCTTGAAGGCGTCCCAGCCGTCGACGCCGACCATGGTGCCCAGACCCCGGATGGTGCCCCAGACGCCGTCGACGATGAAGCCGTCCCAGACGAAGCTCTTGATCCAGTGGCCGAACTCGTACCAGTGGTGCGTCTCCGACTCCTGGGTGCCCCAGGGCGTCTTTTCCGCGTGCTGGAAGACGTCCGCCGTATAGCCGTACATCCCCGGTTTGTGGCTCCCGTCGTCGACCACCCAGTGGGTGCCGCCGACCAGCGCACTGATCTTGTTGGCACAGCTCCGCTCGGCGGCCTCGAACGCGGCCGTGGCCGCGCCCACGTCGGCCATCAGGTCATTGTTGTGCTGGACCTTGTCCCCGTCGTCCTTCCAGTCGTCGTCGCCCCCGTTCTCCCTGATGAACTCGGCGGCGTCCGCCCTGAGCCGCTTGAGCCGCTCGATGATGGGCCGCACCTCGGTGGCGTATGCGCTCAGGGCTCCGCTGACGGCCTCCAGCCCGGTCGCGAACCCGTCGGCCTTCTCCTTGACCGGCCTGGTGGTCGCGAACAGCTGCTCGGCCTCGGGCGCCGTGTAGTACGCCGACAGGCCCTGGAACTGGTCGTGGACCCCCTGGCCGGTCTTACGGATGTGACCGGCGTCCGTCTTCAGCGCCGGAGCGTCCTTCTCCAACTGCTCCAGGTTTCCCGTGAATTCGGGAATGCCATCCAGACTGATCATCTCGGACCGTTCCGATGGTGTTGACCCGGAGGGTTCAGATCGGGTGCTTTCAACGCCTCGCGCTGGGCGTGCGCCGCCATGGCGAGGTCGCCCCCGACGTACTCCTTGGTGGCGGTCGCCGCACCCTTGATTGACTTGCCGGAGCGCGCGGCGATGTACTTGATGTCGCTCTCTGTCTTCTGCTCGAACTCGACCAGTGCCGCGGCGACGGGCCCGCCCTCGGGCTTGGGCCCGCACCCCATGCTCAGCGTGCCCGCCGACTTCGCGGCGCTCAGCAGGTGCTTGCCGTACGACTTCGCCTGGCCCTCGATGTCGTCGGCGACATGTCCGGTCTTGAGAAGGACACTGCGCACCCCACTGGTGTCGATGTCCCAGCCGTCCTCAGGCTTCCCCACCACGTCCCCCTTTCAGCCTCAACGGCGCGCGGTGTCACGCAAGTTCAGCCGATGGCGTCCACTGCGGCCTTGGCCCGGGACAGCGTCTGCTGGGCGGTGCCGTCGTTCTTCTCCAGAGTGGACTTCACCAGCTGGATGATCTGCCGCACCTCGGCGGCGGCCTTGTTCCACCGCGCTTCCTTGCCGTGGTACTCGTCCGCCACCCCGTCGGCGGTGAAGTCCGCCATGGCCGCCTTCACCGCCCGGTCCCGGTCGGTGAGCACCCGCTCCAGCTGCCCGATCACCACGCCGAGGCTGCCCTGCACCTCACCCGACGCCCCCGTGTCATAGCTGCGCCGATCCTGATTCCCCATTGCTCGTCACCCCCGCCGTATTCACCGGCCGCCGAAACGGGCCGCGTCGAAATTGGCCGCGGCCATGGTCTGCCGCGCGTTGTCCGCCGACTCCACGTCACCGCTGCCGAATGCCTTGTCCATCCCGGACTGACCGCCCAGGATGTCCCGGAGCGAGCCGTTGAGCGCCGCGGTGATCTCGTCCGCGTTCTGCTTGAACTGGTCGAACGCCGCCTTGCCCGAGCCGTTGAAGCGGCCCTCCAGCGGCTGTGCCGCGGCGATCAGTTGGCGGATGAGCGCCCCCAGGTCATCACTCGATCCGGATGTCTGAGAGGTCAGCGTTGACAGTGTGGAACTGCCCATGTCGAACTTCACGAACCCACCCCCGTTGGGTAGTCGCCATGGTTCCGTCGAGCGAGCCCCGCATCGGAGGCCCGACCCATCTCAGTATGGCCCCGGACACCGACAGTCCCGCCACCGCTCTGTAACAGCCGGTCGCCCAACCCGTAACAGGACTGACGGCGCCGCGCCACTACGATCACCGCGCATGGAGACAGCGGCGTACATCACCTGGACGCGGTCGAGCGCATGGAGGTCGCTTGAAGGTCGTGCCGCCGGACGGACCGGCGGGCGGACCGGCGGTTCGGGTCAGGGGCACTCGCGGTCGTGGTAGGTGCGGCGGGTGTGTTCGGTGTGGGCGCGCATGACGGCCGTGGCGCCGTGTTCGTCGCCCGCGGTGATGGCCGCGATCAGCTCGCGGTGCTCGATCCAGGACTGCTTACCGCGCTGGCGGGCGACCGGGGTGTAGTACCAGCGGACCCTGCGGTCCACCTGGGCGGCCAGTTCGGACAGGACCGCGTTTCCGGCCAGTTCCATCACCTTGGCGTGGAATTCGGCGTTGGCCGCGACCGCCCCGTCCACATCGTCGTCCAGGACCGCGCGCTCGCCCTTCGCGCACAGGTCCTCCAGGGCGGCGACGCCGGTCTCGTCGGCCCCGGCCGCGGCCAGCCGGGCGGCCTCGGCCTCGAGGAGCGTGCGTACCGTAAGGAGCTGATCGGCCTCCTCCTCGGTGGGCTCGTGGACGAACGCGCCCTGGGCGGGCCGCAGATCGACCCAGCCCCCGGTGTTGAGCCGCTGGAGGGCCTCGCGCACCGGCTGGCGGGAGACGCCGAGCTGGCCGGCGAGCTCGCTCTCCACGAGGTGCTGGCCGGGGCGGAGGGCGCGGGTGGTGATGAGTTCGAGCAGTGCCTCGTAGACGCGCTCGCGGAGTGGCCCGGGCCGCTCCAGCTTCGGCATCGCGCCCTGCGGCAGTCCCCTGGACAGCATCGCGCCCCCTCTGGCTCGCTGTTCACCGGATGTCCGGATTCACGGATGCGTGAATTGGTTATTGTCTACAGTTTACCCAACCCGTCCACGCCGCCGACACATCCCAGGCGCCTTGACGTCTAGTCATCGACTCGTTGAATCCTTAAAGTCCGGGCACATGCTCACCAATGATCGCGTCGGCCCGCTCCATCGCTCACGCACCCTGGCCCCACCGGGCTGGAGCCGCTGGCTGGTGCCGCCCGCCGCCCTGTCCGTCCACCTCTCCATCGGCCAGGCCTACGCGTGGAGCGTGTTCAAGCCGCCCCTGGAGTCCTCGATGGACCTCTCGGGCACGGCCAGCGCGCTCCCCTTCCAGCTGGGCATCGTGATGCTCGGCCTGTCCGCCGCCTTCGGCGGCACGCTCGTGGAGCGCAACGGCCCGCGCTGGGCGATGTTCGTCTCCCTCGTCTGCTTCTCCACCGGCTTCCTCGTCGCCGCGCTCGGCGCCGCCACCAGCCAGTACTGGCTGGTGGTCCTCGGCTACGGCTTCATCGGCGGGATCGGGCTGGGCATCGGCTACATCTCCCCCGTCTCCACGCTGATGAAGTGGTTCCCCGACCGGCCCGGCATGGCCACCGGCATCGCCATCATGGGCTTCGGCGGCGGGGCACTGATCGCCTCGCCCTGGTCCAGCAAGCTGCTGGAGCACTTCGGCACCGACAACGGCGGCATCGCCGCCACCTTCCTGGTCCACGGCGTGACCTACGCGGCGTTCATGACCCTCGGCGTGCTGCTGGTGCGCGTACCGCCCGAGGGCTGGCGGCCCGCCGGCTGGGAGCCGCCGCAGGAGCAGGGGCACATGATCAGCGCAGCCGACGTCTCCGCGCGCAACGCCATCCGCACCCCGCAGTTCTGGTTCCTGTGGGTGGTGCTGTGCATGAACGTGACGGCGGGCATCGGCATCCTGGAGAAGGCCGCGCCCATGATCGGCGACTATTTCAAGGACACCGACACCCCCGTGTCCGTCACCGCGGCGGCCGGTTTCGTCGCCCTGCTGTCGGCGGCCAACATGGCCGGGCGGCTGCTGTGGTCGTCCACCTCCGACCTCATCGGACGCAAGAACATGTACCGGGTCTATCTGGGCATGGGCGCGCTGATGTATCTGGCCATCTCACAGCTCGGGGACTCCTCCAAGCCCCTGTTCGTGGTGTGCGCCCTGGTGATCCTCTCCTTCTACGGCGGCGGCTTCGCGACCGTTCCGGCGTATCTGAAGGACCTGTTCGGCACGTATCAGGTGGGCGCGATCCACGGGCGGCTGCTCACCGCCTGGTCGGTGGCCGGGGTCCTCGGCCCGTACATCGTCAACAAGGTGGCCGACCACCAGGAGGAGGCGGGGAAGACCGGCCCCGGGCTGTACTCGCTCTCGCTCACCATCATGATCGCGCTGCTGGTCGTCGGCTTCATCGCCAACGAGCTGATACGGCCAGTCCATTCGCGCTTCCACGAACCGGCCCCCGCGGCGGCCGAGTCGGAGGCGGCGCCCGCCGAGAAGGGAGGGGACCGATGACCGAGCCCACCAGGAACCGCACCGCGCTGACCGTGGCCGTCTGGGCCTGGGTGGTGCTGCCCTTCGGGTACGGGGTCTACGAGCTCGTCCGGAAGGCCACCCAGCTCTTCACCGGCTGAGCTCGCTCCACCAGCTGGGCTCTTCACGGTCCGAGCTGTCCGCACCGTCCGAGGGCCCATCACCGGGAAACCGGAAGAGGGTTGAGGTGTCGTCCGACTCCTTGACCCTCTTCTCAGGCATACTGTATTCAATATTCAGTAGACGATACTCACACGCTCGGTCCCCTCAACCGAACGGAGAGTCCCACCATGAAAGTCGCCGTAGTCGGCGCCGGTGCGATCGGCGCCTTCGTCGGAGCCGCCCTGCACCGCGCGGGCGCCGAGGTCCATCTACTGGCCCGTGGCCCGCATCTGACGGCGCTGCGGGCGGATGGCGTGATAGTGCGCAGCGACCGTCCGGACCTCGGCTTCACCGCGCACCCGGCCGCCACCGACGATCCGGCCGACATCGGCCCGGTCGATTACGTCTTCCTGGGCCTGAAGGCCACCTCGTACGCGGCGTGCGGGCCGCTCGTACACCCCCTGCTCCATGACCGTACGGCCGTCATCGCGGCCCAGAACGGAATCCCCTGGTGGTATTTCCACGGGCTCGACGGCCCATTGGCCGACCACCGGATCGAATCCATCGACCCGGGCGGCGCGGTCTCGGCCACTCTCCCCCGAAGACGCGCGATCGGCTGTGTCGTCTACGTGGCCACCGAGATCGAAGCGCCCGGCGTCGTACGCCACTTGGAGGGCACCCGCTTCTCCATCGGCGAGCCCGACGGCAGCGTCTCCCGGCGCTGCGTCGAGTTCAGCGAGGCGATGTCCGCGGGCGGGCTCAAATGCCCTGTCGAGCACGATCTGCGCAAGGACATCTGGATCAAGCTGCTCGGCAATATCTCCTTCAACCCGATCAGCGCGCTCGCCCGCGCCACCATGGGCCAGATCTGCCGCCACTCCGACACCCGCGCGCTCGTCGAGGCGATGATGCGGGAGACGCTCGCCGTCGCCGCCGCCGTCGGCTGCCACCCCGCCATCTCCATCGAGCGGCGGCTGGCCGGCGCCGAGCGCGTCGGCGACCACAAGACCTCGACTCTCCAGGACCTGGAGAAGGGCAAGCCGCTCGAACTCGACGTACTGCTCGCCGCCGTCGTCGAACTCGCCGATCTCACCGGCACCCCCGTACCCACCCTGCGCGCCGTGCACGCCCTCGCCGATCTGCTCGCGGCGACCAGCACCGGCGCCGGCCTTCCGGACGCCGCATAACGGCGTGACCGCCGTAAGGAGCCCGTCGTGGCCCGTAACCGCCAACGCAACCGACAGCAGAAGCAGTACCCGCGGCTGACCCACCCCCTGGTGCGGGACTCAGTGAGCGGGGAGCTCCGCCGCGCCTCCTGGGACGAGGCACTCAGCCGGGCCGCCGCCGGGTTCCGGGCCGTGACGGCGGCCCACGGGCCCGACGCGTTCGGCATGTTCTCCTGCGCCCGCGCCACCAACGAGATGAACTACGTCGCCCAGAAGTTCACCCGGGTGGTGATCGGCACCAACAACGTCGACTCCTGCAACCGCACCTGCCACGCGCCCAGCGTCGCGGGGCTGTCCGCCGTCTTCGGCTCCGGCGGCGGCACCTCGTCGTACGCGGAGGTCGAGGACACCGACCTCATCGTGATGTGGGGCTCCAACGCCCGCTTCGCACACCCGATCTTCTTCCATCACGTCCTCAAGGGCATCCACAACGGCGCCCGGATGTACGCCGTCGATCCGCGCCGCACCTCGACCGCCGAATGGGCGGAGAGCTGGCTGGGGCTGAACGTGGGCACCGACATCCCGCTCGCCCACGCCGTGGGCCGCGAGATCATCCACGCGGGGCTCGCCAACCGGTCCTTCATCGAGCGCGCGACCACCGGCTTCGAGGAGTACGCGGCCCATGTGGAGCCCTGGACGCTGAGCGTCGCCGAGAAGGTCACCGGCGTCCCGGCGGACGCCATCCGCGATCTCGCGCACGCCTACGCCACCGCCGAGCGCGCCCAGCTGTGCTGGACGCTCGGCATCACCGAGCACCACAACGGCACCGACAACGTCCGGGCGCTGATCAACCTCTCCCTGCTGACCGGCCACATCGGCCGGTACGGCTGCGGACTCCAGCCGCTGCGCGGCCAGAACAACGTGCAGGGCGGCGGCGACATGGGCGCCATCCCCAACCGGCTGCCCGGCTTCCAGGACATCCTGGACCCGCCCATCCGGTCCAAGTTCGAGCGCGCCTGGGACGTGGTCATCCAGCCGCGCTACGGGCTGAACCTCACCGAGATGTTCGAGGCCATGGAGGCGGGCGAACTGCGCGCCGTCTACTGCGTCGGCGAGAACCCGGCCCAGTCCGAGGCCGACACCGAGCAGGCCGTCCGGCGGCTGGAGTCACTGGAACACCTGGTGGTGCAGGACATCTTCCTCACCCGGACCGCCGAACTGGCCGATGTGGTGCTCCCGGCGACCGCCGGCTGGTGCGAGACGGAGGGCACCACCACCAACAGCGAGCGGCGCGTCCAGCGGGTGCGGAAGGCCGTGGAGCCGCCGGGCGAGGCGCGCGAGGACATCGACATCATCTGCGAGCTGGCGCGGCGGCTCGGCCACGACTGGAAGTTCGAGGGCGCGGAGGAGGTCTGGAACGAGCTCCGCGACGTCTCCCCGGACCACTTCGGCATGACCTACGAGCGACTGGAGGAACACCAGGGCATCCAGTGGCCCTGCCCCAGCACCGACCGTCTCGAGCCGACCTATCTGCACAGCCGCCTGTGGGAGAACGATCCGGCGCTGCGCGGCCCGCTCGCCCCCTTCGGACCGGTGAAGCACGATCCGCCGGTCGATCTGACCGATGACGCCTTCCCGATCCGGCTCACCACGGGGCGGCGCCTGGACTCGTACAACACCGGGGTGCAGAGCGGGGGTTTCGCCTCTCCGCTGCGGCGCGGCGAGTACATCGAGCTGTGCCCGGAGGACGCGGCCCGCTACCGGGTGGAGGCCGAGGAGCGGGTTCGGGTCTCCTCGCGGCGCGGTTCGGTGGTGGCGCCGGTGTGGATCGATCCCGGGCTGCGGCCGGGGCTCGCCTTCATGACCATGCACTTCCCCGACGAGGTGGACACCAACTCCCTGACGATCGAGGCGAACTGCCCCATCGCGGGGACGGCGGAGTTCAAGGCGTCGGCCATAAGGATCGAGAAGATTCCCGTGACCGCCGTAAGGAGCTGATCGTGGATCTGCGATTCGGTGACAGCAAGCCCACTGACGAGGAGCGGGCGGCGGTCGACGCGCTGCTCGGCCCGCCCGAGTCCGCCTGGGAGGGCGCGGAGGACCGTACGGACACGGATCTGCGCTGGGCGCGCGGCGGCCGCGAGGCACGGGAGCGGCGCGATCTGCTGTTGCCCGGGCTGCACGCCCTCAACGACCGGGTGGGCTGGATCAGCGAGGGCGGCCTGGACTATCTGTGCCGCCGACTGACGGTCCCTCCGGCCGAGGCCTACGGGGTGGCGACCTTCTACGCGATGTTCGCGGTGAAACCCCGTCCGGCGACCGTCGTCCACGTCTGTACGGATCTGGCGTGCGCGGCCCGGGGCTCCGCCGAGGTGTGCGCGGAGCTCGAACGGGACGTGGGCCCGGCGGGCTCGGCGGGGTCCGGGGCCGTCTGGCAGCCCAGCCCGTGCCTGGGCCTGTGCGAGCGCGCCCCGGCGGCCCTGGCGATCCGCGCGGGCGAGACCCCGCGGACCGCGGTCGTCGCCCCCGCCACCGCCGAGGCGGTCGCCGACCCGGCGTCGGCGCCGCACGATGCGGCGGCCGAGCCGCCCGCGGTGGCCCCGGGCCCCCACCCCCGCGCCCACGGCCGGCTGCGTCGGCGCCGG
>NZ_JBHYVB010000139.1:17773-31392 GCF_042750115.1 Streptomyces sp. NPDC059455 | reverse complement strand
CCGGCCCTACATCACCCGTCAACGCCGCCGCACCCGACTCCACCACACCCGGATGCGACACACCCCCCGCCAACGCCTCCACACCCGCCAACAACTCCACACGGTCACCACCCACCACCACCGCCCGATGCTCAAACACCGACCGCGCCGTAACCAACGACCACCCCACGTCGACCAACGAAAGCCCAGACGCACCCCCCACCCACTCACCCAACGCCGCAGCCTGCCCCCGCAACGCCTCCACACTCCGACCCGACACCACCCACGAAACCGGGCCCATGTCCGAGCCCGAGGAGACCGACTCGGTCGGTTCTTCCTCCTCAGGAGCCTGCTCCAGGATCAGATGGGCGTTCGTGCCGGAGATGCCGAACGATGACACCGCCGCACGGCGGGGCCGCTCCAGGTGGGGCCACTCCACCGGCTCGTTCAGCAGCCGCAGTCCGCTGCCCTCCCACTCCACATGCGGGGTGGGCTCGTCCAGATGCAGGTTGGCGGGCAGTCCGGGGTGCCGGAGTGCCATCACCATCTTGATCACGCCCGCCACACCGGCCGCCGCGTGCGTATGGCCGATGTTGGACTTCAGCGAGCCCAACAGCAGTGGCCGGTCGGTGGGGCGGTTCTGGCCGTACGTGGCGATCAGGGCCTCGGCCTCGATCGGGTCGCCGAGTTTGGTGCCGGTGCCGTGTGCCTCGAGGGCGTCCACATCGCCGGGCGCCAGCTGGGCGTTGGCCAGCGCCTGGCCGATGACGCGTTCCTGGGCCACGTCGTTGGGCGCGGTGAGGCCGTTGCTGGCGCCGTCCTGGTTGATGGCCGAGCCCCGGATCACCGCCAGCACCCGATGACCGTTGCGCCGGGCCTCCGACAGCCGCTCCAGCACCACCAGCCCGACGCCTTCGGAGAAGCCGGTGCCGTCCGCGTCGGCGGCGAAGGACTTGCACCGGCCGTCCGGGGCCAGGGCGCGCTGCCGGGAGAACTCGGTGAACATGATGGGGGTGGCGAGCGAGGTGACACCGCCCGCCAGGGCCAGGGTGCACTCCCCCTGCCGCAGCGCCTGCACCGCCAGATGCATCGCCACCAGCGAGGCCGAGCACGCGGTGTCCACCGTCACCGCCGGCCCCTCCAGACCGAAGGTGTAGGCCACCCGGCCCGAGATCACACTGGTGAGTCCGCCCGTGGTGGCGTAACCCTCGAACCCCTCGGGGATGCGCGGGGCGCGCGACAGATAGTCCTGGCTGGACACCCCGGCGTAGACACCCGTGCGGGTCCCCTTCAGCGACACCGGGTCGATACCGGCCCGCTCCAGGGATTCCCAGGCCATCTCCAGCACCAGCCGCTGCTGCGGATCCATGGCGAGCGCTTCCCTGGGGCTGATGCCGAAGAACGCCGCGTCGAAGCGGTCCGCCTCGACGAATCCGCCCTGGCGGACACAGCTGGTGCCGTAGTGCTCCGGATCAGGGTGGTAGAGGTTCTCCAGGTCCCAGCCACGGTCCGTCGGGAAGTCCCCGATCGCGTCGACACCCGAGACGAGCAGTTCCCACAGCTCCTCCGGGGAGGTGACCCCACCGGGAAAGCGGCAGGCCATGCCGACCACGGCCACCGGCTCGTGGCTACGCTCCTCCACCTCGCGCAAGCGCAGACGCGTATCGTGCAGATCGGCGGAAACGCGCTTGAGATACTCGACCAGCTTCTCTTCGTTCGCCATGAGGGTCACCCGGCCTTCAGCGATCGTCGCGCCCGGCACATTCAGGACACACCAAGCTCGTTGTCAATAAACTCAAGGACCTGATCCGCGGAGGCGGACTCCAGTCTTTGGGCCGCGCTCATCTCATCCGTCGGCTGCCGTGGCAATTGCGTGCTCGGAGGGACGATCGCGGTGGGGGTGGCGTCGGTACCGTCGGAGGTCAGCCGTCGCACAAGATGGTGGGCGATGCCTTCCGGGGTCGGATGTCTGAAGATCAGGGCCGCGGGCAGCCGCAGACCCGTGGCGGCCGCGAGGCGATCGCGCAGTTCGACGGCGGTCAGGGACTCGAAGCCCAGCTCCTTGAAACTGGCGTCGGCGTGCACCGCCTCGGCATCGGTGTGTCCCAGCACGGTGGCGGCGTGGTCGCGCACCAGGCCGAGGAGGGTGCGGTATCGCTCCACGGCCGACAGCCGCGCCAGCCGGGCGGCCCAGTCGACGGACGACGCTCCGGTGACGGCAGCGGCGGCGCGCCGCCGTACGCTTCCGCCACCGACACTCTCGGTCGCCACTCGGCCGGTGTTCAGGGACCGCAGCTGATCGGCGTCGGCGGGGCGCAGCACCAGCGCGTCAACCGTCAGCACCGGGGCGCCCACGGCATCCACGACGACGACCCGCAGTTCACGCTCGCCCTCGGCCCCGGCGGTCTGCGGACGGGGGGTGAGCCGGACGCGTACGGCGGTGGCCTCGGCCGCCCATAGAGACACACCGCTGATGGTGAACGGCAGCCACATCCGGCCGCTGTCCTCCTCCCCCTGGGTCCGGTCCATCCGGTCCATCCCGTCCATCAGCAGCGTCGGATGCAGCACCGCGTCCAGCAGGGCAGGGTGAATCCCGAACCCACCGGGCTCTCCCGCGGCCTTGGGCAGCTCCACATCGGCCAGCAGATCCGCGCCGTCCCGCCACACCGCGCGCAGCCCCTGGAACGCGGCGCCGTAGGCGTATCCGGATGCGGCGATCCGTGCGTAGAACCCGTCGGTGTCCACCGGCCGCGCTCCCGGCGGAGGCCAGGTCCCGGGCAACTCCCCCGACCGGCTTTCCGGTACGGCGGGGCCGAGAACGCCCACGGCATGGCACATCCAGTCGGTGTCGCCACCCGCGCGAAGGCCGTCGTCGGGAAGGGAGTAGAGCGCGATGTCACGGCGTCCGTCGTCGGCGGGTGGGCCCACCACCACCTGGACACACCGGCCGCCCGTCGCGGGCATCACCAGCGGCAGCCGCAGCGCGAGCTCCTCCACCGCACCGCAGCCGGCCTCGTCGGCCGCCCGCAGCGCCCACTCCACCAGCGCGGCTCCGGGCACCAGGGCCACGCCCGCCACCACATGGTCGGCGAGCCAGCCGTGCGTCTGCGGGGAGATACGTCCGGTCAGCACATGGCCGCTGCCGTCGGCGAGCCGCACCGCGGCGCCCAGCAGCGGATGGTCCGCGGCCACCAGGCCGAGGGCGCCGGGGTCCCCCGCGCGCCCGCCGGGGGCGTCCAGCCAGTAGCGCCGGCGCTGGAAGGCGTACGTGGGCAGATCGACCGTACGGGGCGTGGGGTGGGCCGGGAAGGCGGGCGACCAGTCCACCTCGGCCCCGGCGATGAACGCCTGCGCGACCGACTTGGTCAGCTGGGCCGGGTCCCCGTGGTCGCGCCGCAGGGTGGGCACCGCGGCGGCGCCGATCTCGGCGTGCTCGAAGCTCTCCCGCATCGCCATGGTGAGGACGGGGTGGGTGCTGGCCTCGATGAACACCCGATGCCCAGCCGCCAGCGACACCTCGACGGCATCGGCGAACCGCACCCGTTCCCGAAGATTCCGCACCCAGTAGTCCGTGTTCAGGATGGATACATCGGTGCGGCCACCGGTCACGGTGGAGTAGAACACCACTCCGGACGCGGGCGTCTCGATCGGCTCAACTCCCCGGAGCAGCTCGGTGAGTTCCTCGGCGATCTCATCGACCTGGGGACTGTGCGAGGCGTAGTCCACCTCGATCAGCCGCGCCCGCTCGCCCGCCTCTTGACACGCGGCCACCACAGTGGCCACCTGCTCCGGCGGCCCGGACACCACCGTGGACTCGGGCCCGTTCACCACCGCCACCACGACCGCGGCGGCCCGGTCGCCGAGCCCGGTCAGCAGCTCCTCGGCCCGCTCATGGCCCAGTGCCAGCGAGGCCATGGCCCCGCCTCCGGCCAGTCGCCGCAACGCCTTGCTGCGCAGGGCCACGACCTTCGCACCGTCCTCCAGGGTCAGCGCTCCGGCCACCACGGCCGCCGCGATCTCGCCCTGGCTGTGCCCCACGACGGCGGCGGGGCGCACACCGTACTCGGCCCATACGGCGGCCAGGGACACCATCGCCGCCCAGAGCACCGGCTGCACCACATCCACCCGGCCCAGATCGGGGGCGCCCTCGGCTCCCCGCAGGACATCGGTGAGCGACCAGTCGACGTGGGGCGCGAGCGCTCGTTCGCACTCCGCCACGCGGGCGGCGAACACCGGTGAGGCGTCCAGCAGTCCGGCGCCCATCCCGGCCCACTGCGAGCCCTGCCCGGGGAAGACCAGCACCGGGCCCGCGTCCACTGCCGCGCCGGAGCGGGTGGCACCGGGGCCCACCACGCCCGGATGCGTCTCGTCGGCCGCCAACGCCTCGAGGGCGGCGGTGAGTTCGTCGCGGCTCCCGCCGACCACCACCGCGCGGTGGTCGAACGCCGTCCGGGTGGTGATCAGCGACCAGCCCACGTCCCGGGGCGACGGTGTGTCGTCCGCGGCCATGTGGGCGGCCAACTCCCGGGCCTGTCCCCGGAGGGCTTCGGTGCTGCGGGCGGACAGCGCCCAGGGCACCGGCCGGTCGTCCTCGTCCGTCCGCGGGCCGCTGGGGACGGGTTCCGGTTCGGGGGCCTGTTCCACGATCAGATGCGCGTTGGTGCCGCTGATGCCGAAGGAGGACACGCCCGCGCGGCGGGGGTGTTCGTCGCGCGGCCACTCCACCGGCTCGGTCAGCAGCCGCACCGCGCCGCTGTCCCAGTTGACGTGCGGGCTGGGCGCGTCGATGTGCAAGGTGGCGGGCAGCAGTCCGTGCCGCATGGCCATCACCATCTTGATGACGCCCGCCACACCGGCCGCGGCCTGGGTGTGGCCGATGTTGGACTTCAGCGAGCCCAGCCACAGGGGCCGCTCTTCGGGCCGCTCCCGCCCGTAAGTGGCCAGCAATGCCTGCGCCTCGATCGGGTCGCCGAGGGTGGTTCCGGTGCCATGGGCCTCAACGGCGTCCACCTCGGACGCGGACAGCCGGGAATCGGCGAGCGCCTGGCGGATCACCCGCTGCTGGGAGGGGCCGTTGGGCGCGGTCAGGCCGTTGGAGGCGCCGTCCTGGTTGACGGCCGAGCCCCGGATCACCGCGAGGACCCGGTGGCCGTTCCGCCGGGCGTCGGACAGCCGCTCCAGGAGCAGCAGGCCGACGCCCTCGCCCCATCCGGTGCCGTCGGCGGCGGCCGCGAACGGCTTGCACCGCCCGTCGGGGGCCAGGCCCCGCTGCCGGGAGAAGCCGGTGAACATGCCGGGTGCGGCCATCACCGTCACCCCTCCGGCCAGGGCGAGCGCGCATTCGCCCTGCCGCAGTGCCCGTACCGCGAGATGGATGGCCACGAGCGACGACGAACACGCCGTGTCCACCGACACCGCGGGCCCTTCCAGGCCGAAGGTGAACGCCACCCGGCCGGACACCACGCTCGGGGTGCCGCCGGTGAGCAGATGGCCGTCGAGCCCCTTGGGCGCCTCGTGCAGCCGGGGGCCGTAGTCCTGGGGCATCACTCCGACGAACACTCCGGTGGCGCTGGCCTGGAGGGCGGTGGAGCGGAGGCCCGCCCGTTCGAAGGTCTGCCACGCGGTTTCCAGCAGCAGCCGCTGCTGTGGGTCGGTGGCGAGCGCCTCCCGGGGGCTGATCCCGAAGAATTCCGCGTCGAATTCCGGTGCGTCGTAGAGGAAGCCGCCCTCGTGGGCGTAGCTGGTGCCGGGGCGGTCCTGGTCGGGGTCGAAGAGTCCGGCCAGGTCCCAGCCGCGGTCCCGGGGGAACTCCCCGATCGCGTCGACGCCCTCGGCCACCAGCCGCCACAGCGCCTCGGGCGAGTCGACGCCGCCGGGGAAGCGGCAGCCCATGGCCACCACCGCGATCGGCTCGTCGGCGTCGCGCGGTGCGGGGGCCGTTGACGCGGGCGGGGTGGCGGCGGGGCTGGTGTGGGCGCGCAGATGGTCGGCGACGGCCAGGGGGGTGGGGTGGTCGAAGGTGAGGGTGGCGGTCAGGGGCAGCCCGGTGGCGGCGCCGAGCCGCTCGCTCAGTTCGGTCGCCGCGAGCGAGTCGAAGCCCAGCTCCTTGAAGGTGAGGCCGGGATCGATGGCATCCGGCTCGGAGTGTCCGAGGACGAGGGCCACCTGGGTCCGCACGACCTCCAGCGGGTCCCGGTCCGGCCCCGTGTCGCCGGGCTCGGCCGTCTCTCCCGCGGGCGCTGCCTGGTCCGGGGCGGCCTCCGTCCCGGTGGTGTGAGTGCCCCGCGCGGTGGATTCGGGTGTGGTGCCGGGCCAGTAGCGGTCCCGCTGGAATGCGTACGTCGGCAGGGGGACCCGCTGCCGGGGGTGCCCGCCGCAGGCCCGGTCCCAGGCCACCTCGGTGCCGCGGACATACGCCTGGGCCATGGCGGCGGCGAAGGTGCGCACCTCGGGGCGGTCGCGGCGCAGCGCGGCCACGGCGGCCGGGCGTGGCCGCCCGGGGGCCGGTCCGGGCCGTGCGGTGAGGCATTCGCGGGTCATGGCGGTGAGCGGGGCGTCCGGCCCGAGTTCGAGGAAGGTGGTGACACCGGCGTCCAGGAGGGTGTGCACGCCGTCCATGAAGCGCACCGCGTGGCGGGCGTGCCGGGCCCAGTAGTCCGGTGCGGCGAGCTCCGAGGCGGTGGCGAGCCGTCCCGTCACATTGGAGACGAGGGGGATGGCCGGTGCGGAGAAGGTCAGTCCGGAGGCGACGGCGCGCAGTTCGTCGAGCATGGTGTCCATGTGCGGCGAGTGGAAGGCGTGGCCGACCTTCAGCAGCCGGGCCTTGCGGCCGCGCTCGCGCCAGGCGGCGGTAGTCGCGTGGACGGCGTCGTGGTCGCCCGAAATCACCACGGACGAGGGGCCGTTGACGGCGGCGAGGTCCAGCCGGTCCTCCCATCCGGCGAGCAGTCCCGCGGCCTCGTCCAGGTCGGCCTGCAGCGCGGCCATGGCACCCGTCGCCGTGATCGACTGCATCAACCGGCCGCGGGCGGCCACCAGGGTGCAGGCGTCGGGCAGGGTGAGCACACCGGCCACATGTGCCGCGGAGATCTCGCCGACCGAGTGGCCCATCAGATGGCCGGGGGTGAGCCCCCAGGACTCGGCCAGCCGGTACAGGGCCACCTCGATGGCGAACAGCGCGGGCTGGGTGTACGCGGTGTGGTCGAGCAACGCCGCTCGCGGGGACCGGGATTGGGCGAACATCACCTCGCGCAATGGCTCCGCCAACTGCCCGTCCAGACGGTCGCACACCTCGTCCAGCGCCGCGGCGAAGACCGGGTAGGCGGCGTACAGTTCACGGCCCATGGCCATGCGCTGGCTGCCCTGGCCGCTGAAGAGGACGGCGAGACCGCCGTCCGTGGCCCTGCCCCGCACCACTCCGGCGGTCTCCATGCCATTGGCCAGCGCGTCCAGTCCGCTCAGCAGCTCTTCGGTGCCCTCGCCGAGGATCACGGTGCGGTGCCCGAAGGCGGTCCGGGTGGTGGCCAGGGAGTGTCCGATGTCGGCCGGGGAGAGGCCGTCGTGGTCCGCCAGATGGTCCCGCAGCCGCCCGGCCTGGGCGCGCAGTGCCGTGGGCGTCTTCGCGGAGATCGGCCAGGCCACCACGGGAGGCGTGGGGGCGTCGGCCGGTGCGGACGAGGACACGGGCGAGGGCGCTTCACCGAGGACGAGATGGCAGTTGGTGCCGCCCATGCCGAAGGAGCTGACCCCGGCGAGCAGCGGCCGGTCCGGACGGGGCCACTCGCCGAGCCGGTCCTGGACCCGCAGTCCGAGTTCGGCCAGCGGGATCCGTGGGTTCGGGGTGGTGAAGTGAAGGCTGGCCGGCAGCCGGCGGTGGGTGATGCCGAGGGCGGTCTTGAGCAGTCCGACGATGCCCGAGGCGCCCTCGAGGTGGCCCACGTTGGTCTTGGCGGAGCCGACGAGCAGCGGTGTGCCGTCGGTCCGTACGGTGCCGAGCGCGGCGCCGAGGGCCGTCGCCTCGACGGGGTCCCCGACGGGGGTTCCGGTGCCGTGCAGCTCGACGTACTGAATCTCGTCGGGTGAGAATCCGGCCCGCCGGTGGGCGGTGCGCACCACGTCCTCCTGGGCCGCCGGGCTGGGGGACGTCAGCCCGTCGGTGGCGCCGTCGTTGTTGACGGCGCTCGCGTGGATGACGCAGTACACCGGGTCGCCGTCGCGTACGGCCGCGGCGAGTGGCTTGAGGAGGACCACCGCGCCGCCCTCGCCACGCACGAAGCCGTTGGCACGGGCGTCGAAGGTGTGACAGCGCCCGTCCGGGGAGAGCCCGCCGAACTGGGCGGCGGCGGCCGCCATGCTGTCCTCGGTGAGGATGAGGTTGACGCCTCCGGCCAGGGCCAGGGCGCACTCCTGGCGGCGCAGGCTCTCGCAGGCGGTGTGCACGGCCACCAGCGAGGAGGACTGTGCGGTGTCGACGGTGAGGCTCGGGCCCCGCAGACCGTAGCCGTAGGAGACCCGGTTGGCGATGATGCTGCGGTGGACACCGGTCATGGCGTGCCGGGTGGCCGCGGTGGCGTCCCGGCGCAGGAGAGCGGCGTACTCGTCCCAGATGGCGCCGACGAACACACCGGTCGCGCTGTCCTTCAGCGTTCCGGGGCGGATTCCCGCGTCCTCGAACGCCTCCCAGGCGAGTTCGAGCATCAGCCGCTGCTGGGGGTCCATGGCCGTGGCCTCGCGGGGCGAGATGCCGAAGAAGGAGGCGTCGAAGGTGTCGACGCGGTCCAGGAAGCCGCCGTACCAGGTCGGCGCCAGCCGGTCGGAGCCGTCGCTGACGGGGCCGTCGGCGGCGGGGTCATCAGCGGCAGGGCCATCGGCGTCGGGGCCGTCGGTGGCGGCGCCATCCGTAGCGGGGCCATCAGTGACGGCGGCGCCGGTCCGGCGGCGGTCGTCCGGCATGGTGGTGATGGCGTTCCCGCCCTGCCGCAGCAGCCGCCAGAAGGCCGACGGGCTGGGTGCGTTCGGCAGGCGGCAGGCCATTCCCACCACGGCGATGGGCTCCGCGTGCTGAGGTGTGCGGGTGGGTTCGGCGCTATCCATCGCACCCCATACGGCGCTCGGCGAACGGCTGCGTGTTCGTGGTCATGGGCGGCACTCCCGCTCCGGATTGATGATCGGTGCGAGCACGTGGCCCATCGTGGGGCGCGGTTCTAAAGCAAGGCCAAATAGGCCACGGCCGGTGACTTTAGAGACGCGTTACCGGAACCCCGGACGATCGCTTGAGCGGGTGAGCCTTTATGTGCCCTGGGCCGACCCGATCTTTCGAGCACACAGGAGGAGTGCCATGACCTCTCCCTCGGCCGTGCCCCCGGGCGGCACGGTGTCGGACTACTACAGCTCGCTGGGCCCTCTTCTGCAGATGGCGTGGGACGACAACTTCCACTTCGGCTACTGGGACGGCCCGTCCGATACCCGTTCGGTCCAAGAGGCCACCGATCGCTTCACGGATCTGCTGATCGAACGGCTGCGGGTGGGGCCGGGAGACCGGGTGCTGGATGTCGGCTGTGGTATCGGGAAACCGGCGATGCGGCTGGCGTCCGCCACCGGCGCCAATGTCCTGGGCGTCACGATCAGCGAGCTCCAGGTCAAACAGGCGACCGAATCCGCCCGGCTGGCCGAGCTGTCCGACCGGGTGGCATTCCAATACGCCGACGCCATGGCGATGCCTTTCGACGACGCGACTTTCGACGCCGTACTCGCATTCGAATCGATCAATCACATGGACCGTCCGACGGCACTGCGGGAGATGGCTCGTGTGCTGCGGCCGGGAGGCCGGGTGGTGCTCACGGATGTCACCCCGCCGAGCGACGGCAGTTATCAGCCGGACGACGATCCCGCTGTGGTCACCTCGCTGACCCGGCTGGAGGACTGGCCCGGTCTGGTCGGTGACGCCGGGCTGGTGCTCGATGAGCTGACCGATGTCACCGAGAACACCAAGGACACCGCCAACCGCATGATCGACGGGATCCTGCGTTGTCGCCGGGAGTTCGAGGCGCGCCACGGGGTCAGCGTGCAGGAGGTGCTGGACGCCGCCAAGTCGGCGCTGCCCACCGTGCCCAGCGCCGGCTGCGCCATCGTGGTGGCCCACAAGCCCTGAATCAGCGGCAAACCTGACGGTTATTCGAGAATCCTTCATGGGTCCCGCGCAGACGGAATTCTCCGCTCCTCATCAAAGCGGCGCCAAGGGGCCCATGATCTCGCAAGATGCGCTTGTCCCGGCCGATGTGATCCGCGTATTCTCATTCGCGGACTGCAACACCTCAAGTGCGGGATATCCGGACTCCGATCTTCCGGACCGTATTGCGAATACCCGCTCCGCACCGTCGAGGACGCCGCCTCGAGGGCGCGTATATCCGGATTCTAGGTGAGGTGGGTAGTCATAGGACTCGCTTACGATGTGGGGCACCTGCCGAAGGCGACGATCTCGTCCATCCTCTGATTCCTCGGCAGGGCCCCGACAAAAGAGGGGTGAGTAATGGCAGTCGCGAACGGCGTGCGTCAGTGGATCCGGCGGCACCGCCCGTCCCCGTCCAGTGCGGAGCGGCCGGACCACTTTCCACACGCAAGCGGCTCGGCAAGCGCCCACTTCCCATCCCCTTCGGGGTCGCCGGACTCCGGGGACGTGACAATTCCAGCGCGCCACCCGGACGGCAGGGGTCGACGGTCCGCATGGACGGCCAGAGCCCGACCCGCACACACGTTCGCCTCCGGAAGCAGACCGCCCTCGAAATCGAGAGAACACACAGACAACCCCGCGGGCAATTCCGGCAAAGACGCCGACTGTCCCATGACCGCACTCGTCGGCGACTCGGATGGGGCACATCGTGCGATATGAGATCATGGGACCTCTTCGCGTAGTGGAAGAGGAGAGGAAATTAACTGTCAGGGCGCGGAAGATCGAGGTCCTGCTAACCGTCCTCCTCGTCCGCGCCGATCAAGTGGTCCCGATCGACCAGCTCATCACGGAGATCTGGGGAGAGTATCCACCGCGCCGGGCGATCGCCGGGCTCCATGTGTATGTCTCCCAGATCCGTAAGTTCCTGCGCCGGCCCGGCCAGAACGAAAGCCCCGTTATCACCCGTCCGCCGGGATATGTCCTGCGGCTGGGCCACGACCGCCTCGACTTCCACTGCTTCGAACGGCTGGTGTGCGAGGGCCGGGACCATCTGCGGGAGCGGCGTTACCAGCAGGCCACGGCGACTTTCGAAAGCGCACTCGATCTCTGGCGCGATCCACTGCTGGACGACGTATGCCATGGGCCGATCCTCGAAGGCTTTCAGACCTGGCTGAAAGAAGCCCGGCTGGAATGCATCGAGATGCTGACGGATTCCCGGCTCATGCTCGGCCGCCATCGCGAGCTGGTGAGCGATCTGTATCAGCTGACCACCGAGCATCCCTTGCGGGAGGCACTGCACCGTCAGTTGATGCTGGCGCTCTACCGCTGTGGCCGCCGGGCGGACGCCTTGCATGTGTATCAAGCGGCGCGCAAGACGCTCAATGAGGAACTCGGGCTCGAACCGTGCCGGGCCCTGCAGGACATGCAGCGGGCCATCCTCACCTCGGATGACCGACTGGAACTGCATGTTCCCGCTTGAGGAGGACGGCGTAAGGAGGTGGAGATATTGAGCGAACACGTCAGATATCTGTCCGAGGGCACTCCGATCGAGGTCGTCCTCGAAGGCGGACCGGACGATCTGCCCCGGGCATTCAGGGCCGGGCGGTCGACCCTCACCAGCAAGAAGCTCAAAATCCAGCACCGCAATGGATACGAGCACTTCGAACTCGTCGACGATTCCGCTGACATCACCACAGCGATCTTTCGCTGGACCATGCGCACGAAAATCGCCGAGTAGCCTCCATGGCTCCGGAACCCCCGGGGCCCCCCCCCGCCCCCCGCGCGGGGGGGCCCCGCCGCGGCGTTCAGCAGGGTCGTTTCAGCGGTCGTCACGCCTCTTTCAGCATCCGGCGAGGGCCGGTACGCACTGATTCGGGTTGTTCCCGGTGACCGTGGTCGCGGTGAGCGCGATCGAGCCGCCGTCGGTGAAGATCCCACCGCCCTGGCCGCCATTGGCCGTATTACCGGTCACCGTATCGCCGGTCATTTGTGTGGTGCCCGCGTGCTGAAACACACCGCCGCCATTCAGCGTGGCGGTGTTCCCGTTCACCGTGGTGGCCTGCACCCGCAGTGCGCTGCCCATATTGGCGATACCGCCACCGAAACTGCCGGCGGTATTCTCGGTCACCCGGCCGCCGTTGATCGTGAGATCTCCGATCGCGGTGGAGATGCCGCCGCCCTCGAAGTTGGTGGTCCTGTTCCGGGCGATCCCGACGGCGCTCAACAGCGTCGTTCCGAAATTGCTGACGCCACCGCCCGAGCTGTCCGCGGTATTGTCCGAGATATTGCCGCCCGAGACGCTGAGGGTGGCCGACGTATTGATGTGAATACCGCCGCCGTCCCCCGCGGAATTGTGCGTCACATCCGTGCCCGAAAGCACCGCCGAGCCGCCCGAGGCGATCTCGATACCCCCGCCGACGTTGCTCGCGGTGTTGCCCGTGACCGTGGATTGGGCCAGCCGCAGCGAGCCCCCGTCGAGGATGCCACCGCCGTCGATGCCCGCCCCCGAGGTCGCCCGGCCGCCCGAGAAGGTCACGCCGTTGACCGTAAGGCTTCCACCGGGCGCGATCTCCGCGATCCGGAAGTCCGCCGCGGACGCGCTGCGTCTGATGGTCGCCAGGGTCCCGGTGATGGTCACGTCACGGGTGATGAGCGGCAGTCCGTCAGCGCCGTTGGGACCGGTGAAGGCCGCGGAGCCCAGCGTGTACACACACCCCGTGGACAGGAGGACCGCCCCTCCGGATGGCGAGCTGTTGGCCTCGCTCACCGCCGTGACCAGTGCCGCCGCGTCCCCGCAGGGCACCGGGACCGCCTTCTCGCCCTCCCCTCCCCCGCCTCCCTTTCCTTCGGCGGACGCCGGAGCGGAGACCGCCCATGCCGATACCGCCAGCGCCATGACGGGGATCAAACCCCGGATCGTTGTCGCGAGTCGCACGAGGAGTCTCCTTAAGCGTTTCCGAGCAGCGGGCCAGACGCAGCAGGTTCAGACTCTTCGCTCGAGTACCGCTCGGCATCCGCTCAAGTGCCGGTCGAGTGAGACTCGATCTTCTGTACGACGGGGGCGAGAACCCCCCGTTCCCGGGCCGCGGAAGACAGCGCGGCGAGACCCTCAGAAACGATGAAACCGCAGGTCACCAATGGCGCCTGCGGTTTCCGAGGTGGGTCATCAGGGGCTCGAACCCTGAACCAATGGATTAAAAGTCCACTGCTCTGCCAATTGAGCTAATGACCCGCACCCCCGCAGCATAGCTCGGCGAGGGGCCAACACCCGAGCCAATACCCTCCGGGAGCGAAAGGCCGTGCAACAGCGTGGTGTTGCACGGCCCTCAGCACGGCCCGATCAGCCGCGTCGCACGGCCCGATCAACCGTTGCGCACGGCCCGATCAACCGTTGCGCTTCCAGCGCGGCTTGTCGGCGCGGCGGTCGAGGGACCGGTCGTGCGAGCTGCCGGAGCGCTCGTACGAACGGCCG
>NZ_JBHYVB010000139.1:17487-17763 GCF_042750115.1 Streptomyces sp. NPDC059455 | reverse complement strand
GGGGGGGGGGGTGGTGGGGGGGGGGGTGGGGGCGCCCGCCCCCTCCCCCCCGCCCGCCGGTGGTGCCGCCCCGGTGGTCGTCACGGCGACCCGGGCGGTCGTCGCGACGGTCGCGGTTGAACGGACGGTCCGCGCCACGGTGGTTGTGGTCGCGGCGCTCGAAGGAGCGGCCACCACGGTCGTTGGTGAGACCGCCGTCGGGGCCGTGGCGGAGGTGGTCTCAGGGGGGGGTTCGTCGCCTTTCCCGAGGGTGTGGCACGCGGTTGCAGGCGGCAC
>NZ_JBHYVB010000139.1:0-17479 GCF_042750115.1 Streptomyces sp. NPDC059455 | reverse complement strand
CGGTCGCGGCCGACGCCACGGTCGTCACGGCGCTCGTACGGACGGCTGCCGCCACGGTCGTCACGGCGGTTGAAGCCGCCACGGTCATCCCGGCGGTCGCGGCCGAACGAGCGGTCGTCACGGCGGTCCCGGCCGACGCCACGGTCGTTGTCCCGGCGGTCCCGGTCGCGGTCCCGGCCGAAGCGGTCGTCGCGACGGTCGTCCCGGCGGTCATCGCGCCGGTCGCGGTTGAAGCCGCGGTCGCGCTCGCCGTCCCGACGGTCGTACGAACGGCCGCCACGGTCGTCACGGCGGTTGAAGCCGCCACGGTCATCCCGGCGGTCGTCCCGCCGGTCGCGGTTGAAACCGCGGTCGCGCTCGCCGTCCCGGCGGTCGAAGGAACGGCCGCCACGGTCGTCCCGGCCCCGGTCGTTGTCCCGGCGGTCGTACGAGGAGCGGCGCGGCGCCTCGCCGTCACCCGCGCCCTCGACGGCCTCGGCCCCCGCGCCCTTCACGGCGGGCACGGTCGCGGGCTCCGCCGTACGCTGCGCCGGCAGCGTCACAGCGGCGGCCTCGGCCGCCGTCTCCGCCCCGGCCACGGCCACGGCCACGGCCACGGACTCCGCCGGTGCCACGGTCTCGCCGCGCTCGCGCGCCGCCCGCGCGGACAGCCGGTCGGCCTCCTCGCGGAGCTCGGTCGCGCGCCGCTGCGCCCGCTCCAGCTCCCGAGTGAGGTCCTGCGCCTCGCGCTCGGCCTGCTTGGCCGCGTTCGAGGCCGCCTCCGCCTGCACCTCGGTGAGCGAACGCGCGCCCGTGATCTTGGCCACGTCCTCGTCGAAGGCTCCGCCGCCACCGACGATGTGGCGCGAGGCGTCGACGCCCGCGTCCTCCATCAGCCGGAAGATCTGGCGGCGCTGGTGCGGCAGGGCCAGCGAGACGACGGTGCCGCTCTGGCCCGCCCGCGCGGTACGGCCGGAGCGGTGCAGATAGTCCTTGTGGTCACCGGCCGGGTCCACGTTCAGCACCAGGTCGATGCCGTCGACGTGGATACCGCGGGCGGCGACGTCCGTGGCGACGAGCACATTGACGTACCCGTCCTTGAAGTCGGCGAGGGTGCGGGTGCGCGCGCCCTGCGTCATGCCGCCGTGCAGCGCGTCGGCGCGTACGCCCGCGTCGCACAGCTGCTCGGCGACCCGGTCGCAGCCCAGCTGGGTGCGGACGAAGATGATCGTGCGGCCCTTGCGCGCCGCGATGGCGGCGGTGACCGGCGCCTTGTCCTTCGGCTTCACGACCAGCACATGGTGGGTCATGGTCGAGACGGCGCCCGCGGACGGGTCCACCTCGTGGGTGACCGGGTCGACCAGGTAGCGCTTGACCAGGCTGTCGATCTCGTTCTCGAGCGTCGCGGAGAACAGCAGCCGCTGCCCGCCCTGCGGCACCAGGTTGAGGATCTCGGTGACCTCGGGCAGGAAGCCCATGTCGGCCATCTGGTCGGCCTCGTCGAGGACCGCGATCTGCACCTTGTCCAGGGACGCGGCACCGCGCTCGATGATGTCGCGCAGCCGGCCCGGGGTGGCGACCAGGATGTCCACGCCGCGCTCCAGCGCGTAGATCTGATTGCCCATCGAGGTGCCGCCGCAGACGACCTTGAGCTTGAGGCCGAGAACATCGCCGTACGGCTGCAGCGCGTCGCTCACCTGCATCGCGAGTTCGCGGGTCGGGGTGAGGATCAGCCCGCGGGGGCGCTTCTTCTCGGTGTGGCCGCCGGCCAGGGTGGTCAGCAGCGGAAGCCCGAACGAGAGGGTCTTGCCCGAGCCGGTACGGCCTCGACCGAGGATGTCGCGTCCGGCGAGGGCGTCGGGGATGGTCGCGGCCTGGATCGGGAAGGGCGTGGTGACGCCGTTCTGCGCCAGCTTGCGGACGATCTGCTCGGAGAGGCCGAGGTCGGCGAATGTGATGTCGGGCGCCTTAGGGGTGTCGGGGGCTTCCGTGGCGGCTTGCTCGTCCTGCTCCGACGGCTCGAACGGCTCGGCCGGGGCGGTCAGCTCGCTCGTCTCGTCGAGGGCGGGCATGACGGCGTGATCAGTGGAAACAGACATGCGAAATGCGAAACCTTCCGGAGTCTCGGCACGCGCCCAAACTCCGTGTGTTGTCGCAAACGACCGCCTCTATGCGGTCAGCCACGGGATGGCAAGGAACGCGCCTCGCGGCGCACTTCTACGAGGCGCCGGGCAAATGGGATCAAACGATCTACCACCATACGCACCTCCACCCCTCAAGAGCAAATTCGCTTCATCCGCGCCGGCCGGCGACGGCTGGGCGCTACCCCGCGGGCTGGTCCGACGGGGAGGCGGGCGCGGTCGGGGGCTCGGGGTCGGTCGGCTTCGGATCCGGCACGCTCGGCGGCGGGCTCGACGGCCGGGGCGCGGGCGGCGCCTCGGACGGGATGGCACCGCCCGGCTGCGGCGGGGCGGAGGGCGCCGGGCCGTGGTGCGGGGCGCCCTTCTTACCGGGCGGGGCCGAGGGCTCGGCCCCGGGGTCGGTCGCGGAGGCCGAGGCCGATCGGTCCTCGTCGTCGCTCTTCTTCCCCTTCTCGCCCTTCTTCCCCTTGCCGTCCCTCTCGTCCCGGTCGGAGTCCGCGTACGGCCGCCCCCTGCCATCGGACCGCACCACGGCGCCGCCCGTGTCCGCCGCCCCGCCCTTCTGGTGGGAGCCGCGGTGTTTGTCCGGCCGCTCGGGGTCGTCGGAGATGCTCATGCAGCCGCCCAGCGCCAGGGCGACGGCCACGAGCGCCGCGACCGCCGCCCCGCGCACGGCGGTACGAGGCACGGCGGCGCGGGGCACGGCAGCACGGCGCACGCGCCGGGAGGGCCGGGGGGAACGGGAGGAACGGGCGGTGCGAGGAGCGGGGGATCCGGGCACGGGGGATCCGGGCATGCGCGGGACACCTCCAGACGGCAGGGACGTGACGCCCTGCCCAACTGGTGCCGCCCCGCCCAGGACACGCATGCGGTGCGGACCCGGCTCGCCGCGTAGACCGCGCGTCCGGCGTCGGCCGTAGGCGCGGGCGGCCAGAGGCGGTCGTAGGCGGGGGCGTCCGGCGTCGGCCGTAGGCGCGGGCGGCCGTAGGCGCGGGCGGCCGTAGGCGCGGGCGGCCGTAGGCGGACATCGGCACCGGAAGCAGGCGGCGCCCGCGATCAGGCCGTGGCCGAGGATCAGCCATGGCCGAGGATCAGCCGTACCCGAGGATCAGCCGTACCCGAGCGCGTGCAGCCGCGCGTCATCGATCCCGAAGTGGTGCGCGATCTCGTGGACCACGGTCACCTCGGTCTCCTGGACGACGTCCTCCCGCGTCTCGCTCAGCCGCAGCGTCGGACCCCGGTAGACGGTGATCCGGTCCGGCAGGACGCCCGCGTACCACTCACCCCGGTCGGTGAGCGGCGTCCCCTCGTAGAGCCCGAGCAGCTCGGGATCGTCCGTCGGTGGCTCGTCCTCCACGAACACGGCGACGTTGTCCATGAGCCGTGTCAGCTCCGGCGGGATCCGGTCCAGCGCCTCGGCGACCAGTTCCTCGAACTCCTCGCGCGTCATCTCCAGCACGAGGCCATTGTCGGGCAGCCGGGCCCGGAAAGGAGCCGTCGGCGCCGAGGTATCCGCGCCGGACGTCTCCGGCCGCCCGGCGCAACCGTCGGCAGGCGCAACCCTCGGCCGACGCAACCCTCGGCCGACGCAACCGCCACCCGGTGCCGACCCACCCCCACGCCGCCCAGGCATACGCCCCCGCGCGGCCGGGCATACGGGACCAATGGCCCGCGAACCGCTCCGGCTGCTCCGTGCCACCGCTCAGCGCGCGGGCACCGCGGCCGTCTCCCCCCTTCGCCGCTTCCGCCGCCCCTCCCTTCACCCTTCCCTTCGCCCCTTCCGCCGCCCCTCGCAGACCCCGTCCCCCACCGCTTCCTTCGACCCCACGGCGCTCGATCCCACCGCGCGCCCCCGCCCCCTCGTCCGCGCCGCCGGGCTGGCCGCCGTGACCGTCCTCGGCGCCTGGATCGGACTGCTGGTGGTCGGCAGCGTCCACATCTCCGTGGGCCCGATGGACACGCGGATGGCGCTGCGGCCGTCCCTCACCGGCGGCACCAAGATCAACGTGGCCCCGCTGGGCGCGCTCGAGCTGAACAGCCACCACGCCCCGCTCCGCCTGGACGTGGACGTGGACCGGCTCGACCCCATACGGTCCCAGGCCCTCGTCGACCACCCCGAGCGGCTCTCCGGGCTCCAGGACGAGGTCGCGAGCGATGTCACCCGCGGCACCCTCGGCCTCGCGGTCCGCTCCTGCGTCGCCGTGGTCTTCGGCGCCACCGCGCTGGGCCTGGCGGTCTACCGCCGCCCCCGCCGGGCGCTGGCCGCCGGAGGGCTCGCGCTCACGCTGCTGACCGCCTCCGGCGGGGCCGTCTACGCCACGTGGAACCCGAATTCCGTACTGGAGCCGCGCTACTCCGGGCTGCTCTCCAGCGCCCCCTCGGTGGTGGGCAACGCGCGCAGCATCGTGACCGACTTCGACGTCTATCAGCGGGAGTTGGCCCGGCTGGTGACCAATGTCACCCAGCTCTACGAGGTGACCTCGACGCTCCCCGCGTACCAGCCCGATCCGACCACCATGCGGGTGCTGCACATCTCGGACGTCCATCTCAATCCGGCCGCGTGGCACATCGTGCAGTCGCTGGTGCGGCAGTACAAGATCAGTGTGATCATCGACACGGGCGACACGATGGACCACGGCAGCTCCGCCGAGAACGGCTTCCTCGACCCCGTCTCCGACCTCGGCGCCCCCTATGTCTGGGTGCGCGGCAACCACGACTCGGCGTCGACCCAGCGCTACCTGGCCAAGCGCAAGGGGGCGCATGTCGTGGACAACGGCGATGTGATCAACGTCGCCGGGCTGCGGATCGCGGGTATCGGCGATCCGCAGTTCACCCCCGACCGCTCCGCAGCGGCCGCCGGTGACGCGGCCGAGCACAGCGCCGGACGGCAGCTCGCCGAGGCGATCCGGGACCGCAAGGCCGCCGGCGCCCCGGTCGACATCGCCCTCGCCCACAACCCGATCGCCGCCCGCGAGACCGACGGCACCGTGCCGCTCGCCCTCACCGGCCATGTCCATCACCGCCGTACGGAGGTGCTCCCCGGCGGCACCCGGCTGATGACCGAGGGGTCGACGGGCGGCAGCGGGCTGCGCGCCGTGGACGACGGCACACCGGACACGGTGCAGGCGTCGGTCCTCTATCTGGACCGGGACACGCGACGGCTCCAGGCGTGGGACGAGATCGATCTGGGCGGTCTGGGCCTGGCGAAGGCCGAGGTCAGCCGTCATCTGCCGGCCGAGAACCGCCCGGGCGCGACACCAACGCCCACCACTCCGTAAACCGTTTTGGCGAACCTCACCGGCATCCCATATGCTTCTCGCGTCCCCGAAAGCGCCGCGAGGCGCCCAGGTGGGCCATCGGCCCTCATCGTCTAGTGGCCCAGGACGCCGCCCTTTCAAGGCGGTAGCACGGGTTCGAATCCCGTTGGGGGCACCACCTTTTTTTAAGTCACCGCAGGTCGGAACGTACCTGCTGGTGACTTTTTTCATGCGCGCCGCACGGCGACCCCATGCGCGCCGCACGGCGACCCCATGCGCGCCGCACGGCGACCCCGCGGCTCCCACGGCTCCCGGAATGTCTCCCTCCCCGAAGCGGTTGTACGTACGCGACAGCACCGGACCCGCCGCAGGCCCCACGCGAGGGAGCGCAGATGACCGTCCAGGACGTCGACCGGGTGAGCTTCGCCGAGGAGTGGGAGCGCTGGCACCGCGCCCATGAGCAGGCGCTCGCCGACCCCCACGGATTTCTCGCGATCACCAGCCTGCGCTGGCTGAGCCCGGAGCCGACCCGCTTCGAGGACGCCCCCGGGGCCTGGTCCAGCGGCCCGAAGGGCGTGGTGGTCGAGCTCGCCGACGGCGAGGAGCTGACGATCGACGGCACGGCGGTGCACGGGCGGTACGCCTTCGGGGCGATCGCCGAGCGGGCCAGTGTGTACGCGGGGTACGGCGACGCGGTGATCGAGATCGCCAAGCGCGGCGGCCACGACATCGTCCGCCCCCGCCACCCCGGCAACCCCCTCCGCACCGACTTCGCCCACACCCCCGCCTACGCCCCCGACCCCCGCTGGGTCCGCACCGGCCGCTACCTCCCCTTCGACGAGCCGCGCGCGATCACCGTGGGCGCCGTGGCGGAGGGGCTGGAGCACGTCTACGACGCGCCTGGACGGGTCGAGTTCGAGCTGGACGGCGAGACGTTCCGGCTCACCGCCTTCAACGGCAAGCGGCCCGGCAGCCTGATGGTGCTCCTCACCGACGCGACCTCCGGCGTGACCACGTACGCCGCGAACCGCTCCCTCCAGATCGACGCCCCCGACGAGGCCGGCCGCGTCACCCTCGACTTCAACCGCGCCACCAACCTCCCCTGCGCCTACACCGACCTCGCGACCTGCCCCCTGCCGCCCACCGAGAACCGGCTGCCGGTCGCGATCGAGGCGGGCGAGAAGATCCCCCTGGAGCGCGGCGACCGCCCCTGACCCGGGCCGAGACCAGTGGAGATCGGCTGAGCCCGACCGGGCCCCGGCCCACCCGGTGAGCGGTCAGAACGCGGCCGCAGGTCTGATACGCTGATCCAGCGACAACGACGCGGCGGAGAGAAATCAAGGCCCCGGCTCGAAGATCGCAAGGAGTGCGAATCCACGACGGGAAATCCCGTTGGGAGCGCACCCCACATGTGCGAGACTCGTGCTCGTACACGCAAGGTCCTGTGGAGCAGTTTGGAGTGCTCGCCACCCTGTCAAGGTGGAGGCCGCGGGTTCAAATCCCGTCAGGACCGCTGCGGCTGGGTAGCTCAGTTGGTACGAGCGTCCGCCTGAAAAGCGGAAGGTCGCCGGTTCGACCCCGGCCCCAGCCACCGCAGCCCTCACCAGGGCAAAGCCCCCTCCCGGTCCGTCCGGAGGGGGCTTCTTCGTTGTCCGTAACGCCCACGGCACGCACCGTAAGAGCGCTGGACCAGGAAGTGACATGCTGGGCACCGCGTCGACGAAGGGGAGTGGGTTCATGCGGTGGACCGTCCACGGCGAACGGCAGATCTACAGCAACCCTTGGGTCAACCTGTGGCTGGTCGACGTACAGCAGCCCGACGGGCGGCGCTGGGAACACCACGTCGTACGCATGCGACACCTCGCCGTTGCCGCCGTGGTCGATGGCCAAAAGCGCGTCCTGATGATGTGGCGCCACCGGTTCATCACCGACGCCTGGGGCTGGGAACTGCCCATGGGACTCATCGAGCCCGGCGAGACCCCGGAGCAGGCCGCCGCCCGCGAGGTCGAAGAAGAGACCGGCTGGCGGGTCGAGGCGATGAAGCCCCTGGTGTACGCACAGCCCGCGAACGGGATCACCGACTCCGAGCACCATGTCTTCCGCGCCGATGGGGCCACCTACACCGGGCCGCCGACAGAGCTGAACGAATCGGACCGGATCGAGTGGATCCCCCTATCGGAAATAAGGGGGATGATCGACCGCCGCGAGATCGTCAGCAGCGGCAGTCTGGTCGGCCTGCTGTATCTGCTGCTGGACGAGGCCACCAAGAGCGCCGGCTAGCCAAGTGACTCTCGCATCCGCTGCTCGAACCTGATCACCGGTGCCTCACGGGCGTACGGAGCCAGACGGCGGTGGAATTCACGGACATGTCCAGCGCCCCGGGGAGAGTCGATCACGGTGCTCAGTCCGAGTGCGAGTCCGGCGCTGTGACACGCGTCGCCGAGCTTGCCCTGCTCGAGCTGGGTGCTGGCGAGCCAGAAGGCGTGGAGGGCCCGTCCGCGCTGCTGTCCGGATGTTTCCCGGCGCAGTCCCTCGGCGATGAGAGGTTCGGCTCGTGGCGCCTCGCCAAGACGGGCCAGGGCGATTCCGGTGTCGACGATGAGCTTGGTCTCGTCGAAATAGCGCACCCAGGAGGGCGTCTCGTCCGTCCGGCCGCGTGCGCATTCGAAGGAGTCGCGGGAACGGTCGATGGCCTGTTTGCAGGCGGAGGCGTCGCGAAGGGTGGCGTGGGCGAACGCTTCGCGCAATGTGCAGCATGGACATCACCAGAGGCTGGTCACCCACTGCCCGAGTGACGTCCTGAGCCTTGCAGGCGAGAGCGATAGCCTCTGCCGGATTACCGTCATAAGTGGCCTGCAGGCTCATGCAGGACAGCACATTGGCCACGAAGAGGCGATCTTCCTGCTCCCGCGAGAGGCTGAGGGCCTGGCTGAAGTAGATACGTGCCGTGCTGTACTGACAGGCGTCGAAATACGCCCAGCCCGCAAGGCGGGCCAGCTCTGCGGCGAGGGACCGCAGGTCCCGGCCCAGTGCATCCCCGGCGTGCCGCATCACCTGTGTGACGTAAGTGAGGCTTCCGACGACCGCAGGCCGCATTGGCGCACCACCGTGCTGGTCGTCCCGACGCCAGTAGTCCTCCACTGAGGAGCGCAGCGCGGCGAGCGTGGAGCGGGTGACCTGTGAGTCGGCCAGTGGCAGTAGGTCGTCCAGGCTTTCCCCAGCAGCAGGGCCGGTAGCCGTTGCCCCCTGTGCAAGCCGTGGCTCGGATACCTGGCTCCGCTCGCTCTCCAGAGCCGATACGGGAATTTCCCAGGGCCGATGTGCCAGGCCCAGCATCGCACCGGGGATGCGCAGCCCATCGGCGACTCTCTCGATCACATCGATGTGGGCCAGACCACGACGTCCAGCCATGATCTCGCCGACCCTGCTGGGCGTCATGCCGCAAAGAGCGGCGATGCGCGAGGGATAGATCCCTGCCTTGAGCTTGACCAGCTGGAAGATGCGGGTGAAGTCGCGCTTCTGGCATGCGTCCTGCCACTCAGGGCTGGCCAACAAGGCTGGTGGCAGCAGTCGATGAGGCTGCGGTGCTGACACTCGTGCCCCTCTCCCTCGCCCTGCGGCACCGGGCTGTCCGGGCGGTCAAGCGCTGATGATTTTACCCACGTTGGGTAATCACCATGACCTGTTTCGGTGATGGCCGTTGCGATGAGCTAGCCCCCTGGAACCACCCGCGACGAGGGGACGCAATGCTCCCGATGACAAACGACAACCAGCAGCACACCATCGCCCAGCGCTGGGCGATGCAGTTCACCTCCACGCCCAGGTGCGTCCGTCTCGTCCGGAGCCTGGTCGACAAAACCCTGCTGAGCTGGGGCTACGGACGAGAAGACATCGACCGTACGGTCCTCGTCTGCAGCGAGTCGGCGACCAATGCCGCGCGGCACGGCCACAGGAGCGGTCACCGCTTCGAAGTTCGCCTCAGCGGCGAAGGCGCCACGTGCCTGGTCGAGGTCTCCGACGCCCTCAGCCGTCGGTTGCCTCGCCTCATGGAGACCAGCGATGAGGACGAGCACAGCCGAGGGCTCCAACTCGTCTCCGCGCTTGCCAAAGAGATGGGACACCGCGCCCGCAACCCCACCGGCAAAACCGCCTGGGCCCGCCTGGCTCTCGTCACGCCGGAGGAGGAAACCCGTGCATGAGCTGATCGCCGCTCCATTCCTCGACCATCATCTCCTCGTACGTCCCCGGCAGTACCGGAGCCGCCCGGCTCCCGGCCACCGCGTACCGGGAGTTGGAGACGGCCGTAGCCTCCGGTGCGGCATCACCCGGTTGGCTGGTGGACGTGTCCCGGAAGGTATGGGGCCTGAGCCTCGACGAGCGGTTGACGCGCGATACCGTCCTCGTCCGCTCCTCCTCGCCGCACGGCTACGGGCGTGCGTCTCACGAGCTGAACCTGGGCTGCAACTACGACTGCGAGCATTGCTACCTAGGTCTCAAGCGGTTCTCGGGGCTCGAATGGTCCCATCGCGAACGGCTGCTGCAGGTCATCCATGACGCCGGCGTGCTGTGGCTCCAGCTCACCGGCGGCGAGCCAATGATCGACAAGCTGTTCCCCGAGACATACCGGCGGGCGAACGAGCTGGGCATGATGGTCGAAATCCTCACCAACGGCTCCCGTCTCGCGGCCCCCAAGAACCTCACCTTGCTCACGGAGCGCCGCCCGAACCGGATCACGCTCAGCCTCTACGGCGCCACAGAGAAGTCTTACGACGGGCTCACCCGCCGCAAGGGCGCGTACCGGATGTTCATGAAGGGCCTGAACGCCGCCCATGAGGCCGGGCTGCCGCTCGATCTGGCGCTGATCATCACACGGCACAACGCCCACGAGAGCGACCGGATGCGCGCCTTCGCAGACCAGTACGCCCTGCCGTACCGCGAGTACACCCATATGTCCCCGACCATCTATGGCGGCGCCGAGACACTCGCCTCCCAGGCGCTCGGCCACCTCACTGACCGTGAACCGTTCCGCGGCTGCAACGCGGGCCACACCTTCTTCCATGTCGATCCACACGGCAGGGCGTCCATCTGCAAGGTCGGCCGCGACAACGCGGTTCCTTTGCTGGCCGAAGGAGTCGAGGGCCTCAGCCGCCTGGGCGGGATCGCCGATTCCCTGATGCTTCGCACCGGTGGCTGCTCCGGCTGCCGGCTCTCCGGCACCTGCCGGGTATGCAGGCCGCTGGCCAAGGTCTACCAGGAGGCGAAGGCACCACTGCACATCCACTGCCAACACACCGCGAAAGGGAGCTGAACCATGACAACGGTGATGGTCGAGATCACGCCGCCCCGTCCCAGAGATGCTGACATCAAGGAGGACATCGTGATCCTCGACGACGTCGACGCCTTCGCCCGGGCCGCCACTCCTGGCTGCGGCGACGACAACCCCTACAACTGATCACCCGTGGCGGGGCCTTCCGACGTGTTCGTGCGCCGGAAGGCCCCGTGCGCACGTCCCGTCTGGAAGCCTTTCCGTCATGGCCCTGGCCCCCGTCGCCTTCGACGACCTTCCCCGCTCGGTCCGTAGCGCGATTGAGGCCGAGACAGGCACGGTCCTTGAGACCGAGGCGGTTACCGCCGGCAAGAACAGCGCTCTTTCGGCACGCGTCCACACCACCGGCGGGACCGTCTTTCTCAAAGGACTGGAGAGCGATCACCGTTGGGTCTGGACCCAGCGACGCGAGGCGGATATCAACCCGTATGTCACACCCCTGGCGCCCCGCATGCTCTTCCACCTCGTCGTCGAAGGTTGGGACATCCTCGGCTTCGAACTACTCGACGGCCATCACGCCGACTACTCTCCCGGCTCGCCGGACATCCCGAAGGTCGTCCAAGCCCTCCGCAGGCTTGACGACATGCCCTGCCCCAACGTCGATCTCCGCCAAGCGGAACAGCGCCTGTCCAAGTACGTCACCCACCCTGCCGATGCAGAAGCGTTCGCAGGCGATGCCCTGCTCCACACTGACTGGAGCAACCACAACGTCCTCATCACCGGTGACCGAGCCCACCTTGTCGACTGGGGATGGGCCACCCGAGGAGCCGCCTGGCTCGACCCCGCCTACTGGATCATCTGGCTCATCGCCTCCGGACACAGCCCGGCCCAAGCCGAAGAAATTGGACAACGCATCCCCGCCTGGGCCACAGCGCCTCCCACAGCCGTGGATCTTTTCGCCGACGCAAACGCAGCGCTGTGGAATGAGATCGCGGGGGACTCCCCAGACGTCTGGACAGCGCGCCTACGTTCGGCCGCAATGAAATGGCAGCGCCACCGCCGTGGGTGACGGTCCGCGGCGATGATCAGGTGCCATCCGTCCGACGCCAGCCGTGTCGCCAACAGCCCTCACCAGGGCAAAGCCCCCTCCCGGTCCGTCCGGAGGGGGCTTCTTCGTGGCCGGGAGGAATCAACGCGTTCAGCGCGGCAGCGGCGTGTTAGCCGTGCGTTAGTCGATCGGCAGCGGCGGCGAGCAGGGTTGTTCCCAGGACGCGGAACGCCCCGTGGACAGCGCGCCGCGTCCGCCTACCTCAACCATCCCTGGGGGATCCCATGTCGCGCACGACCGTTCTCCGCCGTACCCGCACCGTCGCCGTCGCCTCGTTGATCGCCGCTGCGGCGTTCTCGCTCACGGCCTGCGGAGGCGGCGAATCGGACAGCGACGCCAAGGGAGGCTCGTCCTCGGCGACCGCGAACGGTGCGTCGGGGGGCTCCGAGGGTTCCGCCGGGGGCTCGGGTGAGGGTGTCGACGCCAAGGCGGGCAGCGCCTCGGGCGGGTCCTCGTCGGCGAGCCGATGCACCAGCGACCACCTGGAGGCCGCGTGGTCGAACTTCGAGGGCGGTCCTGACATGACCTACGACCGGCAGCAGACCGCCCGGGTGGTGCTGAAGAACACCGGGAGCACCGACTGCACCATGGTCGGCTTCCCGGGAGTCCAGTTCCAGACCGAGCACGGCGAGACCTGGGATCTGCGGCGCACCGACGACAAGCCGAAGCCGGTCCGGGTGGAGGCCGGCGGGCGGGTCACCTTCGACATCACCTTCCTGGCGTCGACCCGCGACGACGACAAGAAGTTCGCGCCGGACCAGGTCGTGATCACCCCGCCGAACGAGGAGACGAACCTCTCGCTGGACTGGCCGTACGGCGGTGCGCTGCTGGACCAGTCGGGCGCCACCCGCCCGGGGACCTTCGTCGGCCCGGTCAGCGCGCCTGAGTAGGCCTGCGGGCGGGCGGCCCCGGCCACCGACGCTCCCCACCAGGGCACAGCCCCCTCCCGGTACATCCGGAGGGGGCTTCTTCACTGCCCGCGACGCCCCCGGGGGCGCCCTTGTCCCGCATGAACGATCAGACGTTAACGATCAGACGTTGGCGCAGATCGCGAAGACGCTGATGCCCACGTTGTCGGTGGAGGTCTGGCGGCCCAGCCCGATCCAGCCCCGTGCGTCATCGGTGGGGAAGCTGCCGACGAGGATGGCGGTGTTGCCCCGGGCCTCGGCACCACCGCCGATGACCTTCTTCCCCTTCGGGCAGTACACCGTGCGCCGCTGGAAGTTCGGGACGTTCTCGTTGGGCAGGGTGACCACCTCGTAGCCGGGCACGCCCTCGTCGGAGCGGGGGGCTCCCTGGGAAACGGCCCCCTCTGAGCTCTGGGGACCGGTCGCCTCGTCGCTCTGGGAGGCCGTCGACTCGGAGCTGACAGAACCGGTCGACTCGTCGCCTTGGGACATGGTCCCCTCGGAGCTCTGGGACATGGTCCCCTCGGAGCTCTGGGTCATGGTCGCCTCGGAGCCGTGGGACCCAGCCCCCTCGGAGCTCTGGGTCATGGTCGCCTCGGAGCCGTGGGACCCAGCCCCCTCGGAGCTCTGGGTCATGGTCGCCTCGGCGCTGTAGGAGCCGGTCGTGTGGTCGTCGCCGTCCTGTGTCGCCGACGCGATGCCTGGCGTCAGCGCCATGGTCAATGCCGCGGCAGCGATGACGAGCCTTCCACGCATGTGTGTCTTCCCTTCGTCACGGGCCCCTGGACGGGACCGACACCGTGAAGGCGTGACCAGGCGAGGCGGGGAGTAAGGCATGAAAGTATGCATATCCCACGAACGTGGGACGGGTGAGAGGCGTACGGGTGCAGCTCTCCTGAGTGGCCGAAAGCCGCCGGTTCGCGTCCTGTCCCGGTGAGCGGAACGCCGCCATTCCCGCCACGAGAATCAGCGGCGAACAATCCCCCAACACACCCGAGCCGCAGGTCGTGATCCCATTCGAAGCGGGCCATTGGAGCGCCGACATGGCAGACGTGAAGGGCACCCCGAGCGAAGTACGCAAGGCAGCGATCGCAAGTTTGTTCGGCAGCGCATTGGAGTGGTACGACTTCTTCCTCTACGGCACGGCCGCCGCGCTCGTCTTCAACTCCCTCTTCTTCCCGACCTTCGATCCGCTGGTGGGGACGATCGCCGCCTTCGGCACCAACGCGGTGGGGTTCCTCGCCCGGCCGCTGGGCGGCATCGTCTTCGGGCACTTCGGTGACCGGATCGGCCGTAAGTCGATGCTGGTGACCACCCTGGTGATCATGGGTGTCGCGACCTGTCTGATCGGTCTGCTGCCCACCTACGCCACCATCGGGGTCTGGGCGCCGGTGCTGCTGATAGTGCTGCGGATCGTGCAGGGCATCGCCGTCGGCGGTGAGTGGGGCGGCGGGGTCCTGATCGTCAGCGAACACGCGCCGAGCCACCGTCGCGGCTTCTACTCGGCCTGGAGCCAGACCGGTGTCGGGCTCGGGTTCGTCCTCTCCGCCTCCGCCTACGCACTCGCCCAGGCGGTGACCACCAAGGAGTCCTTCCTCGCCTGGGGATGGCGCATTCCGTTCGTGGTCGGCATCCTGCTCACCGCCGTCGGACTGCTGATCCGGCTCCGGATCATGGAAACGCCCGCGTTCCGGGACAAGGAGTCGGAGCCGAAGAAGTCCACCCCGCCGCTCCTCGACGTCATCCGCACCCACCCCAAGTCGATACTGATCGCCTTCGGGGCCCGGGTCGCCGAAACCGGTGCGAGCTATCTCTTCCTCACCTTCAGCCTCTCCTACGCCGCCGAAGTCGGGGTGGGCAAGGGGGTGGTGCTGACCGCGCTCGTGGTGGGGATGCTGTTCGAGTCGTTCGCGATGCCGATGTTCGGGGCGCTCTCCGACCGCATCGGACGCCGACCGGTGTACATCGGGGGCGCGATCGCGGTGATCGTCTGGGCCTTTCCGTTCTTCGCGATGTTCGACTCGGGCAATCCGGTGCTGATCTTCGTGGCGATCTTCGTGGCGGTCGTGATCGGCCACGGGGCGATGATCGGCACCCAGCCCGCGTTCTTCACCGAACTCTTCGCCAGCCGGGTGGCCTACAGCGGGCTCGCCCTGGGGCATGAGCTGGCGTCGATGATCGTCGGCGGGTTCTCCCCCATCGTCGCCACCGCGCTGCTCGCCTGGTCGGGCGCGTCCTGGCCGATCGCGCTGTTCCTGATCGGCATGGGCGCGGTCACGGTCTTCGCCGTGGCGGCCGCTCCCGAGACCAACCCGGCCGTCCTCAAGGGCCGCAAGGCTCCGGAGGGGTCGGAAGCGTCGGAGGAGGCCGAGGCGTCGGAGGAGCCGGAGGAGTCGGAGGAGGCCGAGGTGGAGTCCCGGACCGTCTGACGGGCCCGTCGGCCTCGTTCTCGTATCGCTGCCTGGGTGTGCCGCACCCAGGCAGCGTGCGTCCTGGTTGACCCCCGCTGACCTGCGCAGACTGGGCCGGGATTCGGGTCGAGACGCGGGTCGAATCTTGGGTCGAGAGCGAGACGAGGAACGGAGCCCCCATGCCTGGACGACTGCACGGCAAGGTCGCCCTGATCACCGGAGCGACGGGAGGGATCGGCGCGGCGACCGCCGAACTCTTCGCACAGGAGGGAGCACGGCTGCTCCTCACCGATGTGGCCCCGGAGCCCCTGAAGGCTCTGGAGGAACGGATCGAGGAGCGCGGCGGCAGCGACGTGGCCTCGGCCGTGCTGGACGTCGCCTCGGCGGAGGCGTGGGGCGATGTGATCGCCACCGTAAGGGAGCGCTTCGGTCGTCTGGACGTACTGGTCAACATCGCCGGGATCCTGGACTGGCCGGGTATCGAGGGCACCGATGAGGCGTCCTGGGACCGCGTCATCGAGGTGAACCAGAAGGGCACCTGGCTGGGGATGAAGGCGGCCATGCCGCTGTTGCGCGCGAGCGGCAGGGGGTCGGTGATCAACACATCCTCGGTGCTGGGGCTGGTGGGCAGCGGTGCGGCGGCCGCGTACCAGGCGTCGAAGGGCGCCGTCCGGCTGCTGTCGAAGACCGCGGCGGTCGAGTACGCGCGCGACAACGTACGGGTCAACTCGCTGCACCCCGGGGTGATCGCCACGCCGATGATCCAGGATCTCCTGGACGAGCAGGGCGATCAGCAGCCGGACATCGTACGCACGCCGATGGCCCGCGCCGGCCGGGCGGACGAGATCGCGCCGGCGATGCTCTTCCTCGCGAGCGACGAGTCGTCGTTCGTCACCGGCTCGGAGCTCGTGGTCGACGGCGGGCTCACCGCGCACTGACGACCGCCGCGTCCCGTACGACGGAATTGTCCGTTCCCGCCGTACGCTGGGCGGATGACGCGGCTGATCGTGGCGGGTGGAGGAGGCGGGGACGCCGTTGCCGCCGCGGTGCTCGACCGGGCTCTGTACGGGCGCGGGACGGGCGATGACCGGGCGGTGGTCCTGACCTACGCCTGGGACCGGCTGCTCGTCGACCCCGTCCCCGGGCCCCGGGCAGCGGCCGACTTCACCGGTCTGCGGGCGCTGACACCGAGCGTGTACGCCGTGCCCGGGGACGCGAAGCCCGTGGCGCCCGCCGGGTCCACGCTGCCCCGGCTGGCCGCCGAACTGCCGCACACCTTCGCCCTGCTCGACCCCCACCACGGCGTGGAGGGCATGGTCCGGCAGCTGGAAGAGCTGATCGAGCATCTGGCCCCGGCGTCGATCGACCTGCTGGACGTGGGCGGCGACATCCTCGCGCACGGCGATGAGCCGACGCTGCGAAGCCCACTCGGGGACGCGCTCTCGCTGGCCGCGTGTGCGCAGGTGAACGCGGAGATCCGGCTGCTGGTCGCCGGGCCGGGGCTGGACGGGGAGATTCCGGTGGAGGTGCTGCACGAACGGCTGGAGCGGGTGGTCCACACGCTGACCGCCGACGATGTCGCGCCCATCGGGCCCGTCATGGAGTGGCATCCGTCGGAGGCCACCGGCATGCTCACGGCCGCGGCGCGGGGGGTGCGCGGGCTGTGCGAGGTACGGGACGCGGGGCTCACCATTCCCCTGACGGACGACGGGGCCGTGGTCCATGAGGCGGATCTCGACACCGCGTTCCGCCGGAACCGGCTGGCCGGGGCCATCGCCGACACCACCGGACTCGCCGAGGCCGAGCGGCACTGCCGGGAGATCTGCGGCTACTCGGAGATCGACTACGAGCGGGAGAAGGCCGCGCGGTTCGGGGCGGCGCCCGAGGGTCCGTTCCGGCCCAGGGCCGTACTCGCCAGGGTCGCCCGCTTCGCGGAGGAGGCCCGCGCCCGCGGCGTCAGCCACACCACCTTCCGGCGTCTCACCGAGGTCCTCGGGCTGAGCGGTGTCCAACGCGCCGATCTGCGGGCCCTGCTGATCGGGACTCAGCCGGAGCGGTACGACGCCCCGCTGTGGCGGCTGTGATCCCCCGGATGGGGTATAGTTGATCTCGCAACGCCGCCCCGGAGGGCGGGAGTTGATGCGTCGGTCGTCTAAGGAAAGATACTCGTCTCCAAACGAGGGATGTAGGTGCAAGGCCTGCTCGGCGCTCCTTAGAGAAGTCCCTCCCCTAATCGCGGGGGAGGGACTTTTTTCGCGTGTCCGCCCGCCTGCCGGGGTGTCCGGCGGACCACTCGGCGGAGCCGCATGTCGATGCTTTCCCCTCCCCGCCCCTTCCCGCAGCCTTCTCAATGCGGCTCCGCCGCGTGGCAGGGGCTCCGCCCCGGGACCCCGGGGCCCGGGGCGAGCC